>VGQR01000225.1 GCA_016882345.1 Cyanobacteria bacterium K_DeepCast_35m_m2_023 | reverse complement strand
CTGGCCTGCCAAAGCGGACCGATCGAATGGGTCGGGCTGCACCGCCATCACCACATGCATTCGGACCAGCCGAATGACCACCACGACGCCGGCCGCGGGCTGTGGTGGGCCCACAGCGAGTGGATGCTGCACCAGATCCCGGCCCTGGCCCACGTCCCCAGACTGACCGGCGACCTGCAACGGGATCCGCTGTACCGCTGGCTCGATCGCTGGTTCCTGCTGCTGCAGCTGCCCCTGGGCATGGGCCTCTATTGGTACGGGCAGGCAGCGGGCGTTCACGGCGGCGGCCTGGGTCTGGTGCTGTGGGCGATCCCGCTGCGGCTGGTGCTCGTATATCACGTCACCTGGCTGGTGAATTCGGCCACCCACGCCTTCGGCTACCGCAACTTCGACTGCCCCGACCTGTCGCGCAACTGCTGGTGGGTGGCGCTGCTGAGCTTCGGCGAGGGCTGGCACAACAACCACCACGCCTACCAGCATTCGGCCCGGCACGGCCTGCGCTGGTTTGAGCTCGACATCACCTGGCTGCACATTCAACTGCTGCGCAAGCTGGGACTGGTCCGCCGCATCCGTCTGGCGCCGATGCCAGGGCGCTGACCCGGCATCCATCGGTCGGCGCTAAGTGGTCCTCGGCACGCGTCCGCGACGCAGCAATTCGAGCAACGCATCGGCCTCCATCGTCTGCGCTCCGGCGACGCCAAGGGCGCGGGCGGTCAGCAACAGATCGGGCAATTCGGCCTCGAGCTCGGCAGCCGAATAATCCCGCAGGCCCGCCATCACTTCGACAAACCGCTCGCGGCGGTTTTTTTTGCTGGTCGGATAGGCCGCCAGCACCGACTCGCGGCACTGGCGCCACGGCTGGCCGGCCGTAAACAGCAGCGCCAGGGCCGCGCTTAGCTCGAGGGCTTCGGCGTCGGCGATCCGCAGGTCAAAGGCCGGCGGCGGGGTCCGCAGACCGACAAACACTTCGAGCAATTCACCCGGTCCCAGCACCGGTTCAGCGGCAGCCTGAACCGGCAGACACGAGGCCTCGAGCGCCTCGATCAGTTCGGGCTGGCCGGCCAGGCGCTGGCGCAACCCCTCGCTGAGCTTGCCGCCGCGGGCTTCGGCAGCCAGCAGCTGATTGATGCGTCCCAACGCCAAAAACACGTCAGGGCCGGGCGAGGCGAGCTTGCCATTGCGCAGCATCGACAGCTGGCTGTTGTGCACGCGGCCCAGATCGAGGGTCTCGGCCAGGGCCGGCAACACCCGGTGGCTCCAGCCATTGCGCTCGTGCCAGACACGAATCAGATGGGCAAACGCCACCCGCCCCGAAGCCAGATCGTCGCGATATCCCATGCCGTCGTTGCTCGATACGGATTCGTATTGCTACCATTGTAGACAACCAATCAGGAGTCGGTCTCGATGACCGCCACGTTCTCGTCACGGCCCGCCCCCCGGGCTGCCGCCAGCGGCACCCGCAGCCCCGCCTTCATCAACACGGGCGCAGCCGCTGCCCGCCGGGCCGAATCGCTGCACCAACCCCGCCGCGGCGAACCCCAGGCCGTGGCCCCCAAGGGCCGTCGCTGGGGCACCATCGGCTTCATGGCGCTGATCCACGTGCTGGCCGTGGTTGCGCTGCTGCCCCAGTTCTGGAGCGTGCCGGCGGTCGCCAGCTTTGTGGTGCTCTACTGGCTCACCGCCTGCCTGGGCGTGACCATTGGCTACCACCGCCTGCTGAGCCACCGCAGCTTCCAGGTGCCCCGCTGGCTGGAGCGCTTCTTTGCCACCTGCGGCGCCATCAGCTGCCAGCACGGCCCGATCGACTGGGTGGGGCTGCACCGTCACCACCACAAGTTCTCGGACACCAAGGTGGACCACCACAGCAGCCTCAAGGGCTTCTGGTGGAGCCACATGGGCTGGATGTTTGAGGAGATTCCGGCGATGGCCGCCGTGCCCCGGCTCACGGGCGATCTGGCCAAGGACCCCTATTACCGCTGGCTGAACAACTGGTTCCTGGTGCTGCAGCTGCCCCTGGCCGGCCTGCTGTTCTGGATCGGCACCGCCACGGGCGCCGGCGGCTGGGCCCTAGTGCTGTGGGGCATCCCCCTGCGCCTGGTGGTCGTCTACCACTGCACCTGGCTGGTCAATTCGGCCACCCACTGGTGGGGCAGCGCCACCCACAACAGCGGTGACCGCTCCAAGAACAACGCCTGGGTGGCGGCGCTCACCTTCGGTGAGGGCTGGCACAACAACCACCACTCGTTCCCCCATTCGGCGCGCCAGGGTTTCGGCCGACAGATCGACCTCACCTGGTTGCACATCCGCCTGATGCAACGCCTGGGGCTGGCCACCAAGGTGCGGCTGCCGGCGGCGGCCAGGGGCAGCAGGGGCTGAATCGGTTGGCTGCCGTCTCGATGAACTGCTGCAGCGACAGGGGGCGTGGCCGACGGCGCCTCAGCTGCTTCGGCCATGGCCAACGGTCCAAGCCAAGCGTGTTTTGGCGGGCCTATTGAAGCTTGATTGGACGGTCAATCGGCAGAGCAGTTCACAGCGGACTGCAAGCCGATGACATGCAATCGGCTCCAAGGTCCTCCCGAGTTGCTGGCCCAGGGTCCAGACCCTGCAGTGTCGGCGTTCATGCTGGTGGCGATCATCGCGCTGTTGCTAGCGCCAAGTAGCAGCGACCCACTGGGGCAGTAGAGCGTTGTGGAAATCCAGTGTGATGGAGCAATCAAGTTCCCTGGGAGGCCTTCTGGGTGCACAGTTGCTTGGCGAGATCAATGTTGTGGGTTTCACTGATCTTCTTGATCACGCAGTCGCAGGCTGTCTTCACCATGCCATCGGGGGGTGTTTTGCCAGCCTTTTGAAATTCAGCATTCATCGCCGACGAACATCTGCTGAAGATCGTCTGGTCCATCATGCTCTGGGCCTGCGCAGCAGAGCCAAGGCTGGCCAGCACTGCAGCGGCGGCGGTCAACGGAAGCGCAACAACGACACGCATCAGTCCTTGAAAACACGTTGGGATCCTGTCTAGCTCAACGCTCGATGAGCTGCCAGAAGCTCCAGCTGCGGCCATGCCTCTCCCGCAGCCGGCCCACGTAGCTGGCGTGGCTCTCGAGTCCCTGCCAGTCGTCGATCGCGGCCGCCAGCTGCTCGCAGCTCTGCAGATGGGCTGCGGCGTGGCGGTAGCGGCTCGAGCGGCCGTTGACCAGGGCGAACCCCACCATCGCCCGCAGCAGCACCGTGGCCGCCAGGGGATGGCCGGCGGCCAGGCGCTCGGCTGCGGGGGCCAACACCTCAAACGCGTCGCCATCCCACAACACGCGCTGCTCGAGCACTAGGCGCGCCGCCCGCGGCAGCGCCGGCCACTGCACCAGAAACGCCAGCGCAGAAAGCCGCTTCGGGTGCTGGGCTGCGATCTGCAGGGCCTGCTCCTCGGCGTCGGCATCGCTGAAGTCTTCGAGCCGCTGCAGGTAGGCCCGCAGGTGGGGGATCGACAGGCAGCGGCCAAACAACTCCCAGCGCTGCTGCTGGGCGTCGTCACGGCGCCCTAACGCCTCAAGCACGGCGATGCGGGCCTCGCCCCAGTCGAGCAGCTGCCAGTCGCCCACGTTGGCGGCGGCGCCATCGAGCAGGGCCAGGGCCTGCTCGGCCCGGCCGGCCTGCAGCAGCAGCGGAGCCACATCGGCGGCGATCAGGGGCTGGGCCAGCTGCCTGGAGGTGAGACGAGCAAGGTAGGCGTCGACGTCGCCGCGGGCCTCGGCGATCTGCAGCAGCACCAGGGTGGCGTCGGGCCCGCCGTTGTCCTCATAGAAGCGCTGCACCGCAACGAGCCCCGGCTCACCCAGGGCAGGCGCCACGGCAGGGATCAGCTCATCGAACTGGCCGTAGCCGTTGGCGGCGATCAGCTCGATCACCGGCTCCACCAAGGCCTCGGGCTTGAGCCCTGCCGCTGAAGCCAGCGGCGCCAGGTCGTCGTGAGCGTCGGCAAACGCCCCGGCCAGGGCGCCGGTGCCATCGGAGCTGCGCTCCAGCACGCCATCGGCCAGCTCCAGATAGCGCAGCAGCAGTTGCCAGGCCTGCCCCGGATCGGCGGCCGCAATCGGGCCGCTGATCGCCTGGCGCTGGGCCTGCAAGTCGGCCAGCAGCGCCTTGCGCTTGCGCGCATCCACAAAGGTGGTCGAGCGGGCGATGGCCGCCAGGCGCTTGCGCACCTCCTGGGCGGCCACGGCGACGCCATCGGCAGCCGCCAGGGCCAACCGCAGCCGCCGCTGGATCACGGCGTTGCCGCTGCTGAC
>VGQR01000224.1 GCA_016882345.1 Cyanobacteria bacterium K_DeepCast_35m_m2_023 | reverse complement strand
AGTCGCCGACCAGTGGAACGCCTTCATGGCTTGGCTGCGGCCCTACAGCGAGGCGGCCCAGGCGTTGCCGTTGCTGGCGTTGCGGCCCGATGCCCAGCTCGCCTCGGTGCTGGGCGTGGTACGCGCCACGGCATTGCTGCGTCAGGCGCCCCGGCTGGCAGCCCTGGGGGGTGCGTTCGGACCGCTGGCCCGTCGACATCTGAGCGATCCCTTCCTGCTGAACTGGGTGGAAATGCTCAGTTTTCTGATTTCGGGTCTGCCCCTTGATCAGACCAGCGCCGCGGCGATGGCGACGTTGTTTGCCGAGTGGTTTCGTCCCGACGCCGCACTCGACTATCCCGTCGGCGGCAGCGCTGCGGTAGCCGAGGCCCTGGTGCGCGGCATCCGCCGCCATGGCGGCGAGGTGCGCTGCGGGGCTGCGGTGAGCCAGATCCGACTCGATGGCGACCGAGCAGTCGGGGTTGTGCTCGCCAATGGCGAGTCGCTCGACGCCCGCCTTGGCGTGGTCAGCAACGCCAGCCCCTGGGACACCCTGGGCCTGTTGGACGATCAGGCCCTGCCGCGCCGTTGGCGCGCCCGCCTCGAGCAGACCCCCGCCTGCGCCAGTTTTCTGCATTGGCACCTGGGCCTGCAGGGTCACGGGCTCGACCCGCTGCAGATGCATCACGTGTGGGTGGGCGACTGGCAGCGGGGCATCGGCGCCGAGCGCAACATGCTGGTGCTGTCGATGCCGTCGCTGCTCGATCCATCCCTGGCACCGCCAGGCCAGCAGATGGTGCATGGCTACACCCCGGCCAATGAACCCTGGGAGCTGTGGCGCGATCTGGAGCCCGGCAGTGCCCCCTATGAGGCGCTCAAACAGCAGCGTTGCCAGATCTTTCATGACGTGTTCGCTCAGCTCGTCCCCGATCTGGCCGATCGCATCGTGGTTGAGCTGCAGGGCACACCCCAGACCCATCGGCGCTATTTGCGGGTGCATCAGGGCAGTTATGGTCCGGCCATCGGCGCCGATCAGTCGCCGTTCCCCTGGGGAACGACGCCGATCCAGGGTTTGGTGCTCTGCGGTGCCGGCGTGTTCCCCGGGATCGGGGTGCCGCCGGTCGCGGTCAGTGGCGCCATGGCGGCCCACCGTTTTGTGCCGGTCAGTCGGCAGCGAGCTCTGCTTCAGGAGCTGGGGCTCTAGCTGGGGGCGTCGTCATCGGCTGCGTTCTGCAGGCGGCGCTCCACCTGCACGAACACCAGCCAGGCCACACCGGCGCTGATGCCTCCGGACCAGTCCGAGCGCAGCAATTCGATGATGGAAATGGTGCTCGCGCCGATGCGCAGGCTCCGCAGACCAAAGCGGCCCAAGCGCTGGATCGGGCTGGGAGATGGGTGGCTCATGGCCAGCCATTCAACGGCAGCCCAGCGTTGTGTGCATCAACGCTCCGTGCCCTGTCGCAGGCTCGAATCACGTGGCAGCAGCAGGTCGTCGAGCTCGAGATCCCTGCGGCGCAACAGGGCGAACAGGGTGCCGGCATTGCCGCGGCAGATGCGCAGCTGCTCGTCGAGCACGGTGATATCGAGCCAGGCGGGAAACGACTGCTGCACGCTGCGCAGCAGCTGCAAACGGCCGGGGCCCAGCCAGCCACCCCGCTGAAAGCGAACCGAGACCCGCTGCAGCCGGGGGGCCGACTGGGGCTGTGCGTCGACGCCAATGGCCGCCTCCACCACGAGGCCGGCCAGCGGTCCCAGTGCTCCAGGCAGCCGCAGCAGGTTCATGGCGCGCCCTTGCGAGGGGGCCAGCAGTTGCAGATTCTCAAGCCAGGGTCCAACGGCCAGGTAGGGCTGGTTGCTGCTGCTCCAGCGCAGTTCCCACACCCCTTCGAGCAGCGGCAGGGTCCCGGCTGCACCCAGGTCGGCCGGCTGGCTGCGCTCGAGGGCCTCGATCAGGGCCCTCAGCCGGCTCGATTGACGCTGGGCGCTGCCGCGCGGCTCGTGGCCCAACAGCTGCAGCAGCGCTTGCCGCTGCTGGGTCGGATCTGCCGGGATCGCTGGCGAGTTGGGGTCAACCATGGGGTCTGCGCCACGGGGCGTTGCTGGGAAGGCAATGACCCTGGGGTCTTCGCCAGGATGAACGCTGAAATCTTGAAAAGTCAGCCATGTCCCCCAGCCGTGAGCAAATTCTGGCCGCATCTGCGGGGTGGGTGGCCGTGCTGCTGAACGTGGTTCCCGGTCTGGGGGCCGGCTACCTGTACCAGCGCCGCTGGAAGGCGTACTGGATCACCTCGGCCCTGGCCAGCGGCTGGTTTGGAGCGGGCGCACTGCTGGCTCAGAACGCCGATGCCGCCGCCGAGGCGCAGAACCAGTTGGTGGGTCTGCTCGGCCTGCTGGTGCTGGCAGGGGTGACTGCCACAGAGGCCGGCGTGGCGGTCAAGCGTGTCAGGCAGGGCACACGGGAACGGGATGGCGTCGCACCTGATTAAGACGCCCCTCTGGACCGCAGCCCCAGCCCCGTCATGCTGACGGCATGGACCTTGATGCGTCCCACGGGTTTCAGCAGCTGGAGGTGGTGCGCTGCCGCGGCTTTCAAGATGCGGCAGCGATTGCCGTTGCCGTGCGTGAACGGCGCACGGTGGTGCTGCAGCTCGATCAGCTCGATCCGCAAGAGGCGCAGCGAATCGTCGACTTCGTCTCCGGTGCGGTCCATGCCCTTGAGGGCCAGTTTCGGCGCCTGGGGCACGCCACAGTCCTGTTTGCCCCGGCGGGGGTGGTGCTCAGCGGCAGCTGATGCCATCCGATCCCGAAGACACCCCGCAGTTTTGCTGCCACCTGGCCTGTTCGGGGCTTCCCTGGGGGCAACAGATGTTGCGAGCTTTGCCATGTACGTGATCCAGGCGCTGCATTCCGATGGCTGGCGGGAACAGGAGCGTTTTGCGCTCGAATACTGGGCCTACCTGGAAGCCCAGACCCGTTGCTGCTCCGACGGGCGCCACTACCGCATCGTCGACGACAGCAGCGATCGGGTGGTCACCACGGTCGACACCAACAGCTGCCGGGCGCTCGATCCGCAGCACTGACGACAGCAGCCATGCTCCGCCTTCTGCTCAACGTCCTTTGGAGGGTGCTCGGCGGCCTGGTGATGGGGCTGGGTTGGTCTGCGCCCTCACGATCGTCGGCATCCCCTGGCCGCGGGCCTGCTTTGTGATCGGCAACGTCTCCTTTTGGCCCTTTGGGCCTGCTCGGCAACGTGATCTGGTTTGTCGTGGCCTGCAGGTGGTGCCGCGGCGGGGCTGAGCCATTGATCCATGGCGCGGTTACGGCGCCTTGGCATCAGCGAGCGTCTGCTGCAAAGCGGCTCGCCATTGCCCGCTCTCGAACTGATGCCGATGGCCATGGCCGGGCAGCAGCCAGGCCACATCCAGATCCAACAGCCGCTCGACCGAGCGCAGCTGCGCGCTCCATCCCACCAGCAGTAGGTCTTGGAGGCCACGACCACGTGATGCGTTGGGTTCCACCAGAGGTGATCACCGCTGAACAGGACCTGTTCGCGCTGTCCCAACACCGCCACCATCGAGCCGGCCGTGTGCCCGGGGGTAGGGATCAGCTGCAGGTCCGGCAACAAGTGCAGCGCGTCGCGGCCGGGCACTTGGCGCTCAGCCTCTGGAGCAGCATCAGCATCGGCCGCGTGGATCCAGCGCTGAGCACCAAAGGCCCTGGCCCAGTGCTTGTGATCGGCCACGTCATCGCGGTGGGTCAGCACGATGCGCTGCAGGCCCCCGAAATCCTTGATGCGCTGGGCCAGGGGTGCACTCCAGCGCAGCACATCGATCAGCACGTTGCCGTCAGGGCGCACCACCAGCCAGCTGCTGGCGCCAAAGCTGCGCCGTGACGCCCAGCCGCAGTAATACACATCACCAGCCGCATGGCGCGTGATCAGAACCGGAAAGCCATCGGACGGCATCTGAGCCAAGAGCTCAGCGCTGGTGTCGATCGCGGCCACCGGACAGGCCTGCAGCGCCAGCAGCGCCTGCTGGCAGTTCGCCATCGCCCTGCGGTTGGCGCTGCACCTGTGAACTGCTGCCGGTCGGGGCGTAGTGCAGGGGGTCGAACTGCCAGCAGGTGCCGCAGTCGATGCAGCTGCGATCGACATAAAAGGGGCCGTCCACATTGGCCGCCAACCGCTGCTCAGGCCTGGCCATCGCTTGCTGCCTCTGTCCCCCATGGTGATGACACCGTAGGAACGGCTGGCAGACGTCTTCAGCGGCGCCGACTCAAGGCGGGAGGCGAGCCTGGTCTTCAGCTCACCACTGGCATCGAATTGCCGA
>VGQR01000223.1 GCA_016882345.1 Cyanobacteria bacterium K_DeepCast_35m_m2_023 | reverse complement strand
AGGGCGATCGGCCGGGCGCCCATGGTGAAGATGTCCCGCAAAATGCCGCCCACCCCCGTGGCCGCCCCCTGAAACGGTTCGACGGCGGATGGGTGGTTGTGGCTCTCAATCTTGAAGGCCAGCCGCTGGCCCTCACCCAGATCGACCACGCCGGCGTTTTCACCAGGGCCCACCAGGATGCGCGGGCCGCTGGTAGGGAAGCCCTGCAGCAACGGCCGACTGTTGCGGTAACAGCAGTGCTCGGACCACATCACGCCGAACATGCCCAGCTCGGCCCGGTTGGGGGCGCGGCCCAGGCGGCGGCAGATCTCGTCGTAATCAGCCTGGCTGAGGTTCTCCTTCTTGAGGGCTTCGGCCAGGGGGTAGTCGGGCTGGGCAGCGGACGAAGCCACGGCAGCGGGGCGGCAGCCCTCCAGTATCAGATCCAGGGGTCATCGTCGCGCTCGGGCCCGTCCTGCCGGCGACGATCACGGGCAGGCCATTGGGCCCAGCCGTCGTCATCCCACGGCTCGTCGGGTCGAGGCGGTTGCTCAGGGCCGTCGTCGTGCGCCTGGCGATCGGGCTCTTCGAGCCAGCCTTCGACCCGTTGCTCGAGGTGATCCCCGAGGCTGCCCACCTGATCGCGCCAACGGCGCGAGCGGCGCAGCAGCTCCTGGCGCACACTGGCCCGCGCCAAGGGCAGATCATCGAGCTCCTGCAATCGCGCCATCACTTCGCCAGGCCGTTGATCGTCGATGCGATCGGGGCTGAGGCGCCAGCGGCTGCTACCGGGCAAGCGCGGATCGCTGCGACTGATCAGGTAGTGCCGGATGGCACCGCTGCCGAGCTCGACCGCCGCGTCGACCACCGTGCCCAATGGGTCTCCGCTGCTGCCGAACAGCGTGGCCTGAAACAGGGTGGGCAACTGCTCAATGGTGGCCTGATCGGTGTCAGCCGGCGCGCCCTTGACCAGGGCCTCCAGCTCGGAGAGACCGCGCAATTGATTGAGGCGCCACACCTGGCGACGGCTCCCGAACGCCGAAGGACGCGTCACCCAGCCCAGCAGGCGGTGCACCGGCGGGTGCATCCAGGCCACGGTGCCGCTGCCGTGGTCGAGGCCCTGATCGCAGCGCACATGGCGCCGCAACAGGTCACTCAGCAACAACTGCTCCGGCAGGCTCACCGCTCACTCACTGACGAATCTGAACCGGCATCACCAGATAGGTGAACTGGGGGTCATCCACCGGATTCAACACCGCCGGGGTGGTGGGGCCATTGCAGCGCAGCACGATCTGATCGACCGCCATCGCCTTGAGACCATCCAGCAGGTAACGCACGTTGAAGGCGATCTGAATCTCGTCGCCACTGAGCTGGGCCGCCAGGGCCTCAGAGCCGCTGCCGACATCCTGGGCATCGGCACTGATCTGCAGCTGGCCCTGGGCGGGATCGACGCTGAGCTTGACCACGTTGTTGTGCTGATCGGCCAGCACGGCCACCCGCTCGAGCGCGGCCACAAAGGGACGGCGTTCGAGCTGAATCTCGCGACTGAAGCTGTCGGGGATCAACTGACGGTATTTGGGATAGGCGCCGTCGAGGCTGCGACTGGTGAGCACTTGATCGGCCCAGAGAAAGACCACCTGACCCCGATCGCAGAACAGGCTCAGCGGCTCTGCCGATGGGCGCCCTGACAGCAGACGCTCGAGCTCCCGCAGGGAGCGGGCGGGCACCGTGACAGCAAACGGCTCGCCCGTCGCCTCGGGCGCTGCCAGCTGGGCGTGGGCCAGGCGCAACACGGCCAAGCGATGGCCATCGGTGGCCGCGCATTCGAGCCCCTCAGGATCGAGCTGCAGATGCACCCCGGTCAGCAACTGCTTGGCTTCGTCGCCGCTGCTGGCAAACAAGGTGGCCCGCAGGCCGCGAGTCAGGGCCTCCGATTCCAACCGGATCGGCACACCGGTCTGCACCAGCGGCAGGTCGGGGAAGTCATCGGCGGGCATGCCGCGCATCTGGTACGACCCTGACAGGCTGGTGAGTTCGACCTGCTCGGCACCGTCGGGGGCTGCGAGGGTGATCGGGCAATCGGACGAAAGGCGTGACACGATCTCGCCTAACAGGCGGGCCGGCAGGGTGATCGCTCCGCTGACCTCGACCGAGGCGGGAATGCTGGTCTGAATGCCGAGGTTGAGATCGAACCCGGTGAGACTGAGCCGACCGGTGCCGGCATCGGCGGTGAGCAACACGTTGGCCAACACCGGATGGGTTGGTCTGGCTGCCACGGCACGGCTGACCAATTGAAGGCTGGAGCTGAGTTCGGATTGGGAGCAAACCAGCTTCATGACCACGGAGAGGGGCTCTGCCCGATCGGCCTCCCACGCTTCCACAGCCTGGGCCTTTGCGCAACGGGTGATTCGCTGCTCTTCGTCTTCAAGGATTCATGATTGAAGAAGAAAAAGAAATCCGTAGCCGTAGGGCCTGGGGAAATCCTGGAAAACCCCGCAAACTGTTGCTGCGACAAGGATTGATGCGATTCAGCCCTGCGGGATCCGCGAGACTGAATGTTGAAAACATTGGCTTTTCCCCAGTTTCCCGCGACTGGGGAATTGAATGGTGGTTCGTGGGGGTCGTGAATCCCTTGGCACTCACCAGCGGATCGGGTTCTTTTCCGCAGGATTTGGGCAGCCGGTTTGCTGATTGATCGGGTGGGCTGGGGACCCTCAGAACCCCATGACACGTGCCACCGTGTCCGTATCGGCCGCCAGGCCGGTGTGGAAACAGGCCTCGTTGTGTTCGATGGCGGTGCTGGGGTCCTTGAGTCCGTTGCCAGTCAACACGCACACCACCGTGGCTCCAGCCGGTACCTCGTCTTTGCGCTTGAGCAGGCCCGCTACCGAAGCGGCGCTGGCCGGTTCGCAGAAGACCCCCTCGTTGGAACCGAGCAACTTGTAGGCCTCGATGATTTCGGCATCGGTGACGGCCATGAAGTCGCCTTGGCTCTGCTCGCGCACCTTGAGGGCGTTGTCGCGGTTGACCGGATTGCCGATGCGAATCGCCGTGGCGATGGTGTCGGGATGGTCCACCGTTTGACCCAGCACCAGCGGTGCCGAACCGGCCGCCTGGAAGCCCATCATGCGCGGCAGACGCCGGCTGCGACCCGCCTGCTTGTACTCGTTGAAGCCCATCCAATAGGCGGTGATGTTGCCGGCATTGCCCACGGGGATGCACAGCCAGTCGGGGGCTTCGCCCAGGGCGTCGACCACCTCGAAGGCTGCGGTTTTCTGGCCTTGAAGGCGGTAGGGGTTGACCGAGTTGACGAGGGTGATCGGGTACTGGTTGGCCACCTCCTGGACGATCGCTAGGGCCCGGTCGAAGTTGCCCTGAATGGCGATCACCTCGGCGCCGTAGAGCAGGGCCTGGGCCAGCTTGCCCTGGGCGACATAGCCATCGGGGATCAGCACGAACGCCCGCATGCCGCCGCGGCGGGCATAGGCCGCAGCTGCGGCCGAGGTGTTGCCGGTGCTGGCGCAGATGACGGCCTCGGAACCCGCTTCTTTGGCCTTGCTGATGGCCATCGTCATGCCCCGGTCCTTGAACGAACCGGTGGGGTTGAGGCCGTCGTATTTGAGATAGACCTTGACACCTTTGCCGATGCGCTCGGCGATGACGGATGCCGGAATCAGGGGGGTTGCCCCTTCGTGCAGGGTGATGACGGGCGTGGCCTGGCTCACGGGAAGCCAGGACCGATAGGCCTCGATTAGGCCAGGCCAAGCGTTGTGAGTCGGCCGTTTGCCCAGCTGCCTTAGGGATCGTAGCAGGGGCACGGCAAAAGGGGACGCTGGGCCGAATCTACGGCTCGACTTCAGGACGGCCCAGTGGCCTCCTGGCCAAGCCCCTTGAGACCATCGAGAGGGGATTCGGAGAAAAAGCGCACCAGTTCACTGATGGAGCTGGCCTTGCTCATCAGGCTGAGCAGGGCCGGAATGCTGATTTCCAGCTCCTGGGTTGGGTAGGCCTTGAAAAACGTGATCGCTGAGAGCGAGCCCTTGCCTTGCACCAAGCCAAGAATCACGGCCGAGCGCAGGGCCGGAACGCTCTCGTTGTTGGCGTTGAGCGGGGAGATGATGGCGCCGACCCGTTTGAGCAGGGCTTCACCGATGCGGGTGTTGAGCAGGCGGCTCACCAGGGTGATCGGCAGGCTGATCGATTCATTGAGCAACTTGGCAATCGCTTCCGGCTTCTGCTTACTGATCGCCAGAACATCGGCCAACAAGCCACGGGCTTTGCCGGTCTGGGCCAGGTCATCGAGGTCGGCGACAGCGATGGAACGGCGGAAGGCGCCACTGA
>VGQR01000222.1 GCA_016882345.1 Cyanobacteria bacterium K_DeepCast_35m_m2_023 | reverse complement strand
CAAGGCTTGTCAGCATGGCCCCATGCTGGCCTACCTCGACCACCACGCCACCACCCCCTGCGACCCCGCTGTGGTGGCCGCGATGGCGCCCTGGTGGAGCGAGCACTATGCCAACCCCGCCAGCCGGCAGTACCGCCCTGGGCTCGAGGCCGCGGCCGCGGTCGAGCTGGCCGCCGCCGTGGTGCGGCGCAGTCTGGGGGCGAGCGCCGCCACCGAGGTGGTGTTCTGCAGCGGCGCCACCGAAGCCAACAACCTGGCCCTCAAGGGCCTGGCCGAAGCGGCCCTGGCGGCCGGGTCAGCGCGCCGCCGCTTTGTGAGCGTGGTCAGCGAACACCACGCCGTGCTCGACGTGCTGCGGTATCTCGAGCGGCTGGGCTTCGGCCTGACGCTGCTGCCGCTGACGGACCAGGGGCTGGTGGATCCGACGGCGGTGGCGGCGGCGCTCGATCCGGCCGCCGGTGGGCCGGTGCTGGCGCTGAGTGTGATGGCCGCCAACAACGAGATCGGCGCCATCGCCCCCCTGGCGCACCTGGCCCCCCTGGCCCGCGCCGCCGGCGCGCTGCTGCACGTGGATGCCGCCCAGGCCGCGGGCCACATCGCGCTGGACATGGACGCTCTGGCCATCGACCTGCTGAGCCTGAGCGCCCACAAGTTCTATGGGCCCAAGGGCATCGGCGCCCTGCTGATCGGCCCGGGCCCCGCGGCCGCGGGGCTGCTGCCGGCCCCCCAGCTGCATGGGGGCGGCCAACAGGGCGGCCTGCGGGCCGGCACCCTGCCGGTGCCGCTGGTGGTCGGCCTGGCCAAGGCGCTCGAGCTGGCCATCGCCGACCGCGAGGCGCGGGGCCAGCGGCTGGGCGCCCTGCGCGATCACCTGTGGGCGGGGCTGCAGGCACTGGGGCCGTTTGCCCTCAACGGCCCCCCGCCCGGTGCCCGGCGGCTGCCGCACAACCTCAACGTGACGGCGATGGGGGCCAACGGCGGGCTGCTGCATCAACAGCTGCGGCGCCAGATCGCGATCAGCAGCGGTTCGGCCTGCAGCCTGGGCTCCCCGTCCCATGTGCTGGCCGCCCTGGGGCGCACACGGCTCGAGGCCGCCGCCACCTTGCGCTTCGGCCTGGGGCGCAGCACCACCGCCGCCACGATTGAGCAGGCGCTCGAGGTGGTCGCCACCGCCCTGGCGCACGCCACCTGAGCTGCCCTTACTCGCCGCCGCCGCCGAAATCGAAGCCGCCGCCACCGCCGCCCTCCTGGGGAGTGTCCGCAGCACCCGCAGGGTCGAGCGCGGCACCTGGGGCATCCAGGCGCCCCCCGGGATCCAAATCAATCCAGTCGACGGCAAACGCCTCCGAGGCGAAATAGGCCTCGTTCAGATCCCAGATCGCGTTGTAGGTGTCGGCATACAGAACAGTCGTCAAGGTCGCATCGAGATACAGCGACGTGTACACATCGATGTCAGGAACCACATAGAAGCCATTGGTGTAGCGCCAAGAGCCAAAGAAATAGGGCTGTGGACCCGGCCAGGCTGCCACCGTATTGACGACGTACACACTGCCAGTTCTGGCATTGGCGGTATACACAACACCGCGTCGGTCAATGGTGTAGGGCCAACCGCTACTGGGCTCAATGAACCACAGCTGCCGGTTGTCGTCGACGGCGAACACGGTGCGCGTCTTGGCATCGCGCTTCCAGCGCATCGCCGTGTTGAAGGACAGCGCTTGCGACGGCTGGGCACCCGCAGGCGGTGCAGCAGCAATGCCAGCGCCCTTCGACGGCCGGGCGACCTGACGACCCTGAGCCGCCGTGATCGGCTCAGGGGCAGCGGCGACCGGGCGCTCCAGCGGGGGCAAGGCCAGACCGGCCCCAGCGATCAAGGCCGCAGCGACGAACCGGAGCCAGGGGTTGCGCTTGATCTGAGGCACCCGATCACACCCAAATCACTGGTCCTTGTTTAGGCCCAAGCTCGCTGGCTTGCCACGGCCACGGCGCTCATCAGGCCAGCAAGCTCTGGGCCGCCGCCCGACCCGACAGATAGGCACCCTGCAGGGTCGCAGGACAGTCCGTGCTCACCGCCTCGCCGGCCAGCACCACCGACTGCCAGCGGCGACCCAGCTCGCGGCGCATCGCGGGACTCGAGCCCACCGCCGGGAACGAATAGCTGCCGCGGGCGAAGGGGTCCTCACCCCAGCGGGTCAGCAGCACGTCGCTGGGCGGCGGGATCTCGGCCTGCGGGAAGCAGCGTTCCAGCTGCCCCAGGGCCGAGGCGATGATCGACCCATCGCTCTGACTGGCCAGGGTGCGGGCGGTGTCGGCAGCGTTGAAGCCCATCAGGGCGGGACGGCCGAGCAGGGGCTCGAGGTTGACCCACTCACTCCACAACCCCGGCACGGGCCCGTCGTTGCGGATCCAGTCGGAGTCTTCCCAGAACCGCCGCGGAAACAGCAGCACGATCTTGTCGAGCAGGCCCATGCCGAGGCTGTCGATGGCGCGCTGCTTGGCCGCCGGCAGCGGCGGCTCGAAGCGGATCGCAGCGGCCTTGAGCACCCCCAGCGGCACCGTGCAGCAAAGGGCGCCGGCCCGGTGCACGTCGCCGGCCGCCGTGATCGCCTCGACGCCATCGGGGCTGTTGCGGATCAGGCGCACCGGCTGACCCAGGCGGATGTCGAGCCCCTGGGCCAGGTGGGCCACCAGCTGATCGAGGCCCCCGCTCAGCAGCGCATCGCCCCCCAGCAGCGGCTGACCGTCGCCCAGGGGCGCATCGGCGGCGATTGCGCTGGGCTCGGCGCCCAGTTCGTGCACCACATCGGCCAGCAGCGTGAAGCGCTGATCGGGGGTCAGCAGCGGCGGCAGCCAACGGCTCAGGGGCTGGGCCGCCGAGCCCTGCTGCTCGGCCCGCTGCAGCACCGCTGCCAGCCAGGCGTCGGCCTGGGCAGTGCGCGCCGGCGACCAGGGGCGGCCGTCAGGACCGATGGTGATGCGGCCCCGATCGCCGCTGGCCAGCAGGGGCAGGCCCAGCTCCCGGGTCAGCAGGGGCTGCAGCGGGTTGTTGTCGACCCCGTGCAACCACGAGGCCCCCAGATCGATGGCCGCGCCCTGGCGCCGCTCGGTCCAGATGCGACCGCCCAGCCGCTGGCGCGCCTCGAGCACCAGCACGCGCCGGCCGGCGGCCCGCAGCCGCTGGGCGCAGGCCAGCCCGGCCAGGCCAGCGCCGATCACCAGCACATCGAGATCTGCACCTTCACCCGGAAGCATTGGCCCCGACGCCACCTGACGCCAACCCAGCGCCGCCGCCGAGGCGGCCAGCGATAGCCCCAGGCCCTGGCCCAGCAGCGCGCGCCGCCGCATCAGGCCGGCTCCCGGCGCCTAGCGATGCGCAGCTTGGCGCTGCGGGCACGGGGGTTGGCGGCGGCCTCGGCTGCGCTGGCCTGCACCGCCTTGCGCGTGACCCGCTGCAGGCGCCCATCGCTGGCGAAGGCCGTCTTGACGCGACGGTCTTCGAGCGAGTGAAAACTGATCACCGCCAACAGCCCCCCCGGCAGCAGCCAGTCGGGGGCCGCCGCCAGCAGCCGATCGAGCACCCCCAGCTCGTCGTTGACAGCGATGCGCAGCGCCTGAAAGCTGCGCGTGGCCGGATGGATGCGGCCCCGACGGGCCGGCGGCGGAAAACAGCCGGCAATCAAATAGGCCAGCGCCGCGGTGGTCTGGCCAGCCCAGGGCCCCTGCTCTTTGATGCGGCGGGCAATGCGGCGCGACAGCCGCTCTTCGCCATAGCCGTAGAGCAGATCGGCCAGCTCGCCCTCCTCGAGCCGATCGATCAGCTCGCCGGCCGTTTCACCGGCGCCCGGGTTCATGCGCATGTCGAGGGGCCCCTCGAGGCGAAAGCTGAAACCCCGCTCGGCCACGTCAAGCTGGGGGCTGCTCACGCCCAGGTCGGCCAACACGGCCGCCACCGGCTGATCCGGGGTGTAATCGGCAAAGTTGCAGGCCACGACCTGGACCCGATCGGCATAGGGGGCGAGTGCGCCTACAACAGCGGCGCGGGCACTCGGGTCCTGGTCCAGCCCGATCAAGTGCAAACCGGGGTGCGCCTGCAGCAGCAGACCACTGTGACCGCCGCCACCGAGGGTGCAGTCCAGCAGCACCCCGCCGGACGGCACGTCAGCCAGCCCGGCCAGCACGGCCTCGGCCAGCACCGGCACATGCGCAAAGCCCTGGTCGCTGGCTGCCGTTTCACCCATGTAGCGATCCTCGCGCCCCGGCACCGCGCCGCCAGCAGGCACCACGACGGTAGAATCGAATGAGCTTTCTACCCTGCCGGCGGCGTCAAGG
>VGQR01000221.1 GCA_016882345.1 Cyanobacteria bacterium K_DeepCast_35m_m2_023 | reverse complement strand
GCTGCCGGTGGTGCGCACGGGCAATGTGGGCTGCAACGGCCCCTGCAGCTGGAAGCCGCAGGGCTGGCGCAAGCCCTGCTGCAACAGGTCATCGCGCTGCAGATCAGCGGTTACCACCGCCAGGGGCCAGCGCAGGTCGGGATGCAGCAGGTCCTCGATCACCAGCTGCACCTGGGCCGGTGCGGCGCCGGTGCGGTTGCAGGCCCAGCCGCTGAGGGTGCCGGTGCTGATCAGATCATCCAACTGCCCGGCCCAGTCCCCGTGCTGGTGCCGGCTGATGGGGGTGGAGCGGCTCGACGGCATCAAGACCCTTCAAGGCGGCATCACCTCCACAAACTGATCAGGGCCCTCCCTGTGGGGCCCTCCTGATGCAGGTGCGCGTGATGAAGGGTGTAAGAGCGGTGCTGGATCAAGCGGTGGACGGTGCCTCGACGCCGGGGCTGTGGCTGTCGCTGCCGACGCTGCTGGAGCTACCGCTCACCCCTGCCCTGCGGCTCGAACTGCTGCGCTGGCTGCTGGCCGAGCTCGCGCCCGATGACGCCACAGCCGCGTCCTGGGCAGGCAAGACCCGCGACCAGTGCCGGGCGGTGCTGCTGGCGGCGCTGGAGCAGGCCGAGCTCAGCCAGGCGCGCCTGCACCTTGAAGCCGGAGCCTGGCAGCAGGGCCGCAGCGCCTGGGAGGCGGCGCTGGCCCATCAGCGCCATTTGCAGCAGCTGGACCCGGCCGCCCTGGGCATCAGCCGTTTGCTGGAGGGCTTGATCCAGCTGCTGGCCTGCCTGGATCAAGCCCTCACCCACCGGCACGGGCAGCCGCCGACCACGCCCTTGGACAACGCCGAAGCCCATGCCCATGCTGGCGCGCTGCTGCAGCAGATCCGCGCCTTGGATCGGACCCTGCCGCCCTGGTTTGCGGTGGTCGAGGAGGGACTGCTGCGCCGCGGTGCCCAGGCCTTGCTGCAGCAACCCGGAGCCCGTTGGCGCCGCGAGGGGATCGTCCTGCTGCTCCGCCTCGGCAGGCTGCATCCCCCGCTGCCGGGGTGGTTGGTCGCCAGCCTTGAGCTGGCGGTGTTGAGCGTGCTGGACGATCTCGCCCAGAGCAGTCAGCCCGCAGCCGATCTGCAGGCCCTGGTGGCGGCCTTGCACGGGCTCGATGGGGTGCTGCTGGATGCCGAGCGTCGCGCCGTGGTGCACGGCCAGTGGGCGTTGGCCCAGGGCTGCCTGGCGCTGGCGTCAGAGGCCAGGCAGCCCCACGGGCTTGGCCTTGGCGTTGGCCAGTCCTGGGATGCAGCGATCGATCTCGCCGCGATTGCAGAGCTCGTGCAGGACTGGTTGGCGTTGCAGCCACCGCTGGCTGCGCCGATCACGCTCGAGCTGGTCTGGATTCCGGGTGCCAGGCCGGTGCCCCACGGGCCGGGTCAACTGGCCCTCAACCTGGCGGCCCTGCCGCCAGACAGCGTCGATGCCCCCCAGCGGTTGGCGCAGCAGTTGGCGGCCCTGTCGGCTCCACTGCGCCAGTCCAGGCCCCGCCACGACTGGCTGTTGCGGCCCGCGAGCACCAGCCTGCTGGCCTCTGTAGGCCAGTGCTGGGCCAGCGGTGGGGCGCTCAGCTGGGCCAACTGCCGGCTGCTGGCCAAGGCCCAGGAGCTGTGGCCCGGCCCGGCCGATGGCGCTGTCCCCCCGGCTTCGCTGGCCCCAGGTTGCTGCCTGCTGCGCCCTGGGACCATCCAGCTGGCGGCGTTGCGCTGCTGGATGCTGCAGCGCGAACAGCTGCTGCCGGCATTGCTCGAGATCCGCCGCCACCACCACGATGCGGCGTTCATGCAGCAGCAGAGCGCGCGGGCCGCCGACGGTGCCGCAGCGGCTTTGGAGACGCTCTGCGCCCTGCACCTGCAGGAGGGCTTTTATGCCAGTGTCAGCGCCCCCATGGCCAGCCTGGAGGCCTGGGTGCAGGCGTGCGTGCAGGCCCTCGCCCACGGCCAGGTGCTGGTGGATCCGCAGCGCATCAGCGCCTCCTGGTGGGCGGTGCTGCAGGGTGTGGTGCAGGAGCACAATCACCGGCCAGCGCTGGTGGTGTGGCCCGAGGAGGAGCGGATCTACCAACTGCTGGCCGGCCAGGAGGTGGTGCTGGTCAGTCCCCATGCCGACTTGGCGCTCGAGCAGCACCGCAGCGGCCGCGCGTTCAGTTTGTTTCGCGATCTGGAGATCCTTCCCTACGGCTTGCGCACCCTGGCGGCGCCGCGATCGTGCTACCCCGAGCGGCCGCAACAGGGGTTTGAAGCCAGCCTCGCCGCCTGTCTCGACGCGCTGGAGGGGTTGGCGCGACAGCAGCCCTTCAGTGTGTTGTTGAGCGTGGCCGGTGCCTATGACCTGCCGCTGTGCCAGGCCGCACGCGCGCGCTTTGGGGCCAGCTGTGTGGCGATTGGCCCCAGCCTCCATGCCCGTTTGGGCATTGAGGAACCGTGCAGCGAGGGCTGGCGCAGCGAACAGCGCCGTGCCGACCGCTGGCGGCGAATCTGCTGAGCGAGCCTCTGAGCTGTGCCATTCCCATCAGGGTTGGGCCATGGCGATCGCCTCGACCCCAGCCCTCGATCAGCACGGCCCACGCCTGCGCGCTGAGTTATTGCAGCTGCATGATGACCATCGCTGTTTCAACAGCTTTGCGGCCTTTGCCGAGCAGCTGCCAGCGCTGCTGCATCTCGGCCAGGTCAGGCAGCACGCCGCCACCTGTGTGGCCCTGTTGGGATTACTCGAACCGCTGAGCGGCCGCCAGCTTGAGCCGCGGCAGATCACGATTGGTCGCGACAATCTGCGCGAGTCGATCCTGGCCGGCGGCTGTTTGTCGCGGCACCGCGCGATCACTCGGGTGCTTGAGCATCTCGGAGAAACCTGCGACAGCCTGCGCAGCAAGCGCCTGTACCTGCCGGAAACCTCAACGGGCTTCGTTCGCTGGCTTCGTGAGCATGTTGCGCCACGCCATCTTGAGCTCAGCGATTATTTGCAGGATGCCGAGATCATGCCGCCAGGCCATGGCCAACATCAGAATCTGTGTGCTTTGACTTATCAGAGCGAAAGCTTCGATCTGGTGATTTGCAATGACGTCTTTGAACATGTTTACGATCTCAGTCAAGCCCTGGACGAGGTGCGTCGGGTGTTGAGGCCAGACGGCCGTCTGTTGGCCACCTTCCCGATGGCTTTTGGCCAGCAGGAGAGTGTGATCAAAGCCGAATTTCAGGGTGCTGACCAACCGGCCCTGTTCCGTGGTGAACCGGAATACCACGGCGACCCGATTCGGCCGACCCGTGGCTCGCTGGTGTATCGGATCCCGGGATGGGAGATCCTTGATCTGGCGGCAACCCTTGGGTTCTCAACGGTTGTGATGCATCTGGTCAGCAGTTGGAAGCACGGCGTGCTGGGCGCTGATCTGCCCGGTGTGTTGGTGGCCGATTTTCTGCGTTAGAGGCCCATGGGCGCCCCACCCGATTTGCACACGCTGCGTTCGGCGTTGTTGCACCACCCCGACCAGCAGCAGCTCTGGCAGCAGCTGTTTGCCTGGATTGAGGCCCTCGGCGGTGGCGTGCTGTTGGGGGATCTCGATGGTTTGTTCGACCAACCGCTGGCGACGGCACCTCGAGCGCAAACCGAGCCAGCCAATCTGGTGTTGGAGCAGGCCTTGGAAGCCCATCGCGCGGGCAATGCTCAAGGATTGCACCAGGGGTTGGCGGCGCTGCAGGATCGCGAGCCCGATGCCGCCTGGAGCCATGCCCTGCACGGACTGCTCGCCGAGATGGAGGGTGCCTGCGGTTACGCCGCTTTTGCGCGCGCCTTGCAGCGCGAACCGCTCAACGTCTGGTTTCGCTATTGGCTCAGTGTGGCGGCCCTGCGCCGCCGCGATTGGATCGATTTCACCTACCAGGCCCTGCTGTTGGTCGATTCAACGACACTCGAGCATCAGCTGCTCGTGTTGGCCGCGGATTATCACCTGATTGCCGCAGCCCTGGTGGTGCTCACATCGGCGTTGTGCCGAAGCAGCGATCTACGGGTGTTGGATCTGGTCCACCCCGATTGCGTGGCTCACAGCCGCGATGCATTGATCGCCCATGTGCAGCGCAATGTTGAGAAAGAACGCCGCAAGATGATCCGCATTCTGCTGACGCACGTGCAGCAGTTTGAGGTCGAATCCGCCGAGCATTGCAGGCCGATTCATCGCCTGCACGAGCTGTTGCGCTGGCGCATCGTGGGTTTGGCGGAGCCAGTCCTCAGCGGCGATCTCTATGCCGCCCTGCAGCGCCGGATCCAGCACCTGAGCGATCTCAGCCGCCACCAGATGATCTT
>VGQR01000220.1 GCA_016882345.1 Cyanobacteria bacterium K_DeepCast_35m_m2_023 | reverse complement strand
GGCGAGGTAAACCCAATCGCTAGTCCGTCTGCCTTGAGGATATGGACACTATCCCAAGGGTTTGCCCCATCTAGTAGCTCATAAAGGGCCCGGTCTGCTGGTGGTTTCTGACCGCTAAGGCTGCGTGAGAATGGCCCGACTGTCTCATCAGCTGTTTTGCTCAACTGCGCAAGGTCGACACGTTCAGCCTCGAGCTTGATGCCAATGATTTCCCATAGGCCAATGGTTGCCAGGCAGCCAAATAGCTCTTCTAGCAGATCAGATCGTGTTGGATACCTGGGGTTGAGAATAGCTTGTTCAAACTGAAGCGCCCTTGACCATGGGGAGGGCAATGAATTGATCCGGCTATTGGCGCGTTCATAGACCAGGTCATTAGCAATGCGCCCTAGAAATGCTTGATCCTGACCTTGCCACTCTCCAGCTGTAGCGCCTCCGTTATAGGCCGGATCAGTCTTCGGAAACCAGGGGTGGTTGAGGATGGTGTTGCTGTTCATGGTTCTAGGTTTCAGGAATTCTTGGCTTGGATGCAGAGCTTCCACAGTGAGTCCGTTAGGCCCGCCACTCCCCTGAATTTGATTTTGCTTTCGGGCAACTCATCCATCAGGACTTTGATTCGATCAACAGTGTCATCGTGTTCAGCCAATGTTGGCTTTGCTGAGCCTCTCACCACACTGTGAAGTTGGTTGGCGTAGGTCTCCTCATTGTTGAGTTGATCCTCACTAAATAACTCTTGGTCGAATCCCAGACCTGTGTTGCTGCTGAACTGCCTCAGCCACTGGATCAAGGTTGCTGAATAGCCGTCGATCGCTTGCTTGAGGGCGAGCTGATCTTGTGCTCGAATACTTGGTCGTCCCTCACTCCTGGCCGTGGATTCTTCGGTCATTGAGAAGTATTTACGAAACCATGGTGCGCCGGAGGCGAATGTCTTAACCGGTGTGTTTTGAGCCGCATCGACTTCAAGGCTGTAGTTCCTTTTCCACGCGACGGCAAAACGGGCTGCTCGGGCTAGACCCGTCCCAACAAACCTGTTATCGGGAAGATCTTCCCAGCGGATCTGGTCTTCCTTGCTACGGCTCAGAACGTATGCATAGTCCCTTGATCCCGGAGTGCCGCAGCCATGCCTCACACCCAAGGTCGCCAACAATTCGATGACGTGCGCGTCGTTGTCTTGTGATCGACCGCCGATGCTGAAGTCGTAGCGCGCTTTGATGTCACTTCCGACCAAATAGACCTGGTCAAAGCAGGCCTTGCCGTTATTCGCCAGATACTGAAGAGCCGCGTCCGTATTGAGCTGGAAGTTACGAGCTTCTGCGTGAACGCCAGTGCCCTGATCCCCTTGACCATCGAAGTCAAAGTAGGGAAGAAGGAGCGATGCGTGGACTCTGACTTTTGAAAGGCCTTGCTGCTGCAGCCAGCTCTTGAGCATTCCCCCAAGTGTTGGTACCCCAGATGCACCGGTTCCGCCGAAGACACTCCCAAATAGGTGAATGATTGGCGGATCTCCGCTCCCGGAGGCTGTCTGGATGTCGCCTAGAAACCTTTTCCATGCCCCAGACTCAGCAGCCTTGTCCAAGGAGATCCGACTCATGACAGCTGAGCCGATGGGCGGCCTTCCGCGGAAACCAACATCCAGTTCAGCCTTTTGCTCCTCTGGCGGGTAAAGGCAATCGAACAGTGCTGCTAGTCCGGAGGCTTCATTGCGCAGTACCGGCTTCGAGAAGACCTGATCCAAGCTGATGCCTGGTGTTGCACCAGCCAAGGGGCTCCAGGTTCCATAGTGGTCAAGCTCACTTGCTGCGAAGCCCTCAGTGGCGTTCCTGATCAGATCCCTAACCTTTGAATAGCGATCGATTGCGATCTCTGTCCGCGCTAGTAGCGTGCTCTGTTGATCAGGTTCAACCAGGAATGTGCCGAGTCGGACGTTCTTTCCGTCTTGGTCGGTGATCAGGCCTGCAGCATGTAGGTGAACCAAGGCTTCGGTGCATTTCGCGCCAGTACCACCGATTCCAATCGCGAAGACATTCATCTCAACGGCCTCCAACGAATTTCATGGCACCGGGCACGACAAGCCTGTAGCTCTTTGGAGAGGCGAGCATTGTCGGAAGCCAGAACAGAAGCCCCACGTCGACAATGACTAGGACTAGCAACGTGATCCAGCCCCCTGGCGGTACTTGGAAGTAGTTGGCCTCAATTCCCTCAACTGGTGCTGTGCCGCTGATTTGCCATTTCAATACCGTAAAGAATACCTGGTAGGCCCAGCCACCGAGTACCAATACAACGGCGCATACCCACCAGGCTGGCTGCATTTCGCGAACTTCTGCTGAATTCATTGGGCTCTTCTTGGTCGTCGTGAACAGCCAGATCAGTGTGACGGCGATACACGTGAACCACAGTGCCTGGAATGAGGGGCTACTCGCCGACTCTAGGAACTGCATCAAGGGCAGGCCTCCACCGCCAATCAGTCCTCCTAAGGCGTTGAGGAGTACTAAATTCTGTCCTATGAAGATCCACAGTATTCCTGCGAACACGCAAGCAACGAGTCGGATGAATTGTTTGGGCTTCATGGCTGCTCCTTGGATCTAGTTCTGTAGTGCAATGCACATCGCTGCCTCTGGAGGCGCATTTGCTGCTCCTGCGATCTGCCTGCTCAAGGTGGTCATCAGCAGCAATAGCCCCTGGGTCTTGCTTCCAACGTTCGTGGCGTCCCCTTCTGCTCGGTCCCAGCTAAGCCACCACTCTTCCGGCATGCTTCCCGCAGGAACGACAACCCTGTACAGCCCTGAAGCAGCCGACTGGTCTACGATGATTCCTACTCTTACATTCGAGCCGGAGATTTGGATGCTGTTCACCTGCATGCCTTCGGCGGCTTGCTGTTGCCCTTCGGCGATTGGCAGCTTCTCCAGATCTGCAATACCAAAATCTGGTCGCTCAGTTCCCTGGCTCCAGGTCTTTGTTGTCGCCACCGATAGTCCTGTGGCACCAGGGTTGAGTCGTATGAATTGGTAACCCGTATTTTGTGCGGGGCTGTAGGTCTGGCCACCGAGTCGTATGTTGGTCTCTGGTGAGGCCGCCTTTGCCGGCACTCCACCGATCCATTTCGCTATTTTTGTTCCCTTCGAATTCCTGGGATCGATGATTGAGATCCTTGTGTCGGTGATCCCCTTCAATGACAGAGTCTTCTTGATTTCATCTAAGACTGATCTCACTTGCTCTTTGGGGCCTGTCGCGAGGATGAAGAGCGGACGACTAACGTTTCCACGCTGAATAACATGTCCGTTCGCTCCAAAGACATCCCCAGTGAACGGGGCTTTGATTCCCAGGATCCCTGTACTGGCACCCTTGGCAAGATCAGGCTGAATCCCCGCTAGCAACGATGAGATATCACTTTGGTTAACCTCCAGGTCACTGACAAGAAGCCTGAGCGGCAGCACCTTGCCCTCGCTCTGGATTGTCCAGAGTGTTTCCAAGCTGGACGCAACTGGGCGGTATCCGTCGCATCCCTTGAAAAAGCAGGGATTCGTCGCTTGTGTTACGGACCCCTTGAGTGGCCCCTCAGCTGCACCTGCTCCTATGCGGTAGGTGATTGGCTGGAGTCCCTCCAGAAGAATTCCCTGGCTGATGGACTGAAGCAAGCGTGGCCACACATTTTTGTTGCTTGCTTGGGCATAGCCAAGCATTGATCCGCTGCCATCAATGCCAATAAGGACCTGTTGCCCTGTCTGAGGTCCCTTCTTGGCGCCGGCGGCTGTGTCCTGTCCGGGGCTCTTCTTGTTGAGACCCGTCGTGCAATCCGGGAGTTTTGCCCCACATCCTGTTAGCACAAGGATTGCCGCGCAGGGAGCGACCCTTCGTAGAGAGCCGAAGACGGGTAGTGGCGACCTGCCTGCCCCCGTCTTTTCGGCTTGACCTCGGCTCAATCTGCCAGTCCTATGCCTCTGTTGTGGTTGGTTGGAGCTCTGCTGTTCGCGTAGCCAACCCCAATTAATAGCGATACTCGTGGGTCCGCCTCCTCCTAGCCCTCAAAGTCTGGCATCGCTGTCTGTAGGCGGCCACTACATCGGAAGAGCTTGTCGCGTTCGCCCTGGCCACCGCTTCTCGGAGGCTGTTTATGCAAATCCTGCATGGCTTGTCTCGCGTGTCCCTGTCTCTTCTGGCCCGCTCCGCAAAGTCTCCAGGCTGCTCCTGCATGGCCGCCACGGCAATGCGTGTAATGGCTGATTGCCAATGCCCTTGTGGAGTGGCGATGCTGCAGGCACTAACCAAGGGAGGAGCCACCGATGGCTGACACTCCGCCTCAGCACCAGTAGAAGCAACGCTGACTGCAGGCCCCTGCTCCA
>VGQR01000219.1 GCA_016882345.1 Cyanobacteria bacterium K_DeepCast_35m_m2_023 | reverse complement strand
CGCCAGGGTCACGGCGGAGGGTGATCGTGTCATGGGTTCTCCCACGGGCCTGGCATCAGGGCCCATCTTGCGGGGAACCGCACCCCGGCGAGGTGAACGCGACCACAACCGCCCTTGACTCTCCCGTAGCTGTAGACCTCAGGCTGGAGGGATACCGTTCTCCCTCACTGCTGATGGCCACAAGCTCAGTGCATGCCGTCCGTCTCTACCGGATGGACCTGCCGGACCACCCCTGTCCCTGGGGCCTGCGGGCACTGCGCGTGCTGCAGGAGCGGCACATTCCCTTTGAGGACCACCGCCTCACCAGCAGCGAGGCGGTGGAGGCCTTCAAGGCGGCCCATGGGGTGGCGACCACGCCCCAGATCTTTGCCGGCCCTGAGCGGATTGGTGGGTACACCGAGCTGGCCGCACGGCTCGGCGTCCGGCCGGAAACGGCCGAGATCTCCTACACGCCGGTGGTGGCGGTGTTCAGCACTGCGGCCCTGATGGCCCTGGTGCTGAGCGCCGGGGTGAGCGGCTTCATGGGGTTCTCCATCTGCCTGCTGGCGATGCTCAAGCTGATGGATGTGAACGCGTTTGCGGCCAGCTTCCGCAAGTACGACCTGCTCAGCCATCGTTGGCGGCCCTGGGGTCGTCTCTACCCCGGAATCGAGCTGCTGGTGGGCCTCGGGGTGTTGCTCTAACCCGCTCCCACCACCGCTGCCCAGCCGGTGGGAGCGGTGGCCGTTTTGCTGGGTGCCATAGGGATGGTGTCGGTGGGCAAGGCCGTGTTCATCGATCACCTGGCCCTCAACTGCGCCTGCGTCGGCGGCAACTCCAAAACACCCCTTGGGGTGGTGAGTTTCGCCGAGAACTTGATCATGGCCGTCATGGGGGCCGTGATGCTCGCCGGCCGTTGAGCGGCGATCAGGCTCGGGGTCGGCTGCTGGAGAGGAGCATGGCAATCCCGGAAACAATCACCACCAGGGTGAGGACACCCAGGAGCAACGAGTCATACGGCTGCAGGTTGATCGGCCCAAACCGGCCGGTGTGGGTTCTGATCAGCCAAAAGGCATCGATTCCCCGCTCCAGCACCAGGCTGTCGAGCGAGCCACTGGTCGCCGTGTGCAGCAGGGGGGCAGCCGCCAGGGGCACCACCACACGGTGGGCGCAGCGGAACCTGGCGTTGAGGGCGCGCGGCATCGGCATCATTCCTGCTGCAGCTCCGCTTCTGCCTGGGTCTCGTCACTGATTGCGGATCGAATGGATCCGAACCTGTGAGAACAGGTCGGCCATCTGCAGAGGATTGACAGGACGCGGGTGGTGATCAGAACGAGAACAGTGCATCGAACTGGTCGTACTCAGGCTTGTCGAGTCCGTCATGCCTGAGCATGCGACGCAACTCAAGAATCTCGCGGCGTTGGGCGACGATGATCTGCCGCGCCAGGCGCTGGATGGTGGGGTTGCTGCTCTTCTTGAGCGCATCGTGGGCCATCACCAGCGCCCCGCCGTGGTGGGGGATCATCCCTTCCAGAAACCAGGTGACGCGGGTGGCTCGGGTGGGCGTGGAGCCCGTCATCTGCATCGTCTGAATCTGGGCAGCGCCCATGCGCTCCAGGCTGTCCATGCTGTTGGGATCCCCACCGGCCTTCAGGGCGACGGGATAGACGGGTGCCTCGGGGTACCAGGCCTTACGCCACTGCCCCATCGCCTTGATCTCCTGGGCCTGATCCCGCCAGATGTCCTTGGCGAGCGAGCCCACACCGGGCACCCCGATGTCAAACACAAACTCACTCATCCGCAGCGCGCCGGTGTGGTGCTGGACCATCGCATCGAGCCAGCGCAGGTCATAGGTGCTGCCCGCCGGTCCCACGTCATGGTTGTGGGCGCTGTGCTCGATGGGTGCGGCCGCCGGCGCTGATCCCGGTGCCGGAGCTGGAACAACCATCTGATGGTGGCCGTGATGGGGATCCATCTGGGCCAGGGCCGGAGCTGTAGCCCCAAGCAGGCCCAACAGGGCAGTGGAGACGGCGGCGAGTCGCATGAAAACAGCAGGGGCGGCGTCCAGCATTTAACCTGCACCCTCCAGCAGGAGGAGAGTCAAGTGGCTGCGCGACATCCAGTGGAGCGGCTGCCCGGGGCGCTCGACAAGATCGGCGCGGTGGCCCGCCGCTCGGGCCTGACGGTCAAGACCATTCGCTTCTACTGCGACGAGGGCCTGATTCAGCCGAGCAGCCGCAGCGAGGGCGGCTACCGCCTGTTTGATGAGGGCGTCTTCGCTGAGCTCGCCCTGATCCGCACCCTGCGGGCGATGGAGATCTCACTGCCGGAGGTGCGCCAGATCCTCGAGGCGCGACGTTCGGGCATCTGCACCTGCAGCGACCTGAAGGCGCGGATCCGCAGCAAGGCCGGCGAGATCGGCGAGAAGATCGTCGCGATGCAGAACCTCCAATCTGAACTGTTTGGCCTGCTCAACAGCTGGGAAGCCTGCGGCGGCAAAACATAAGGCTCATGACCGAGATGTCGATGAAGGAGCACTCAAGTCGCGAGCAGGCGCTCCTCTGCAGCGTGATGCATTGACCACCGCCAAGGGTCTTGCCTTCGCCCATGACATCGGCGGCCGTGACGGTGAAGTCCGCTCCTGCGCTGGGGATCGGTAGTGGCAGGGAGGCCAGCGTGGTGTCGCTGCCGTGTCTGATCGTTGCCATGGTCACCTCCCTGCCAGAGCGCACTACAGGAATGGACTGTTCACCCCCTCCTGATGGCCCAGGGTCGACTCCAGCAGGAACGCCGCCAGATTGCTCAGGGAGCGTCCCTCCTGGTCGCTGCGGTCCAGGAGCCTTTGATGGGCCCTGTAGGACACAGTGATGGAAATGCGCTTGGGGGAGCGAAACGCCGCGATGGGTTTCTGGAACCGGTTTTGAGGGTTGGCTGATTCGTAGTCCATGACTTGATACCTCCACATCCCCAACCAAGCACCCCCCGCGGCGCGCTTCTGCAGATTGTCGACTGCTTTGCTGCTTTGCTGCTGTTTTGACGAATCAGTGCGCGTTTGACCAACACCGTCTTCACAGTCGTTTGCAGTGCAACGCTGCTTGCTGGCAGGTTGATTGCCACCCATCGAGGGCCAAATGCGGCATTGTGCAGCAGATGTGCTGCACCCGTTCGCCGATTGTTCAGCAAGAATGAACGGCATGCAGCACGACCCCTGGCGACTGGATCCCTCCCGGTTCCCCAAAACAATTGACCTGGACTTGTCCGAACAGACACTGGGCGTTCTTTAGGCACTGTGCGCCCGAACAGGTCGACCGCTGAGTGATACAGCCGCCGACCTCTTGTGTCAGGCCATTGCTGATTGGGACGCCGCTGGTTGACACTGCCGGCTGGCAACAACCCGCGCCGGGTCAGCGAGCCGTTGTACCGCCTGGGGTTGGCCAGGCACTAGAGCCATGCAGCAGCAGACTGCTGGCCACATCGGTGAGCGTCGGCACCTCAACCGAGAGCGCGCGCGAAACCCGGCTGGGCAGCACGGCAGCCAGTCGCTGGGGGGAAGGGCCTGGGCAGTGGCATTCATGAGCACTTCGCCCAGCTCGGTGGCGTGGAGCTGGAGCTGCCCTGGGCTTGGCTTCTGCCACCGCCACCTTGAGCATGGGCACCCCCCCGCTGCCAGGACGAAGCAGCGAGCCGCTCTGGTGAACGGCTATTGGTTGCCGGCGGCTGCCAGAGATCGCTCCAGAGCCTCCTGGGCAAAGGCATTGAGGCTTTGGTCCCTGGCCTGGGCGCGTAGGGCCAGCTGCTCATGCAGCTGCGGCGAGATGCGCAGGTTGAACTTGCCCGAGTACTGCCGGCGTGGCTCGATCCCTTTCTCGCGGCAGACCTCCAGGAAGACATCCAACGACTTGCGGAACTCCCGGCGCAGCTCCTCAGGGCTTGATCCGTAGAAGTCAGCACCCCGGGTGAGGCCGAGGATCTCGCCGCGGAACAGGTCAGTCTCCTCGTCGTAGTCGATGCGGGCATGGAACCCGTCGAGGGTCATCAGGCTCATGGGGTCACTCCGTGTTGTTCAAGCCAGCGCCGGATGGAAGCGACAGCTCCCTTATCGGCGTTCGGCGAGGGGTGGGGCCCGTGGAACACCCGCACCTGGTCGAAAAGAACAACTCAAGGGTGCGCTGGTGCTTGCGCTACGTGCAGTGACAGTACTGCTTTCTGGTACTGCCGCCAAGTCGTCGCGCTCCAGTCGCCTGGCTGTCTGGCGATCCGGCAACAGGAGGTATGGCCTCCACCACCAGCGAACACGAGATCCAGCAGCGCATCCGCCTGGCCTGCGGCCACGGACCGGTGCGGCTCTGGCGCAACAACACGGG
>VGQR01000218.1 GCA_016882345.1 Cyanobacteria bacterium K_DeepCast_35m_m2_023 | reverse complement strand
GCTCGACACCCTGCAGGCCCCGATTCAGATGACCCTCGAGCGAGCCCTGGAGTACATCGGGCCTGACGAAATGCTCGAAGTCACCCCTGAATCGATCCGTCTGCGCAAACTGCCCTCCAAAAAGGCGGCCAAGCGCTGAGCCGTGCCCCTGGATCCGGAAGAACGGGAGCTCATGGCCGACCCCCGTCTGGGGGAGGCCATCGCCCTGTTCAACGGCGCCGACTGGTATGGCTGCCACGACGGCTTCGAGGCCCTCTGGCACGAGACCGCAGGTGCCATGCGCCCCGTGCTGCAGGGCATCCTGCAGATCGCGGTGGCGGAGCTGCACCTGGAACGGGGCAACACCCGGGGGGCGACGATCCTGATGGGGGAGGGGCTCGGCCGCTTGAACCCTGGTCCCGACCACGCCCTCGGATTGGATCTGGCAACCCTGCGGGCCAGCGCCTCAGAGCGCCTGCAGGCCCTGCAGAACCAAACCCCACTCGAGGCGCTTGCGCCACCCAGATTGCATGCGGCGCAGCAGCAACAGCGATCTGTAAATTGATCTATGCCGATAGGGCCCCAGCCGTTGGTTGACTCTCTTCCGTCGTCCTGGCCGATGAGCCTGGCCGTCGTTTCCTTGGCCATCGGCTCGGCCCTGGCTCCAGGCCCGGCCAAGGCCCAGACCATGCCAACGGTCACTCCGCCGGCTGCCATCACCCCCACCCGTGGCCTGGTGACCATTGAGTCAGACCTTCAGAAGGCCGACAACAGCACCGGGGTGGTCACCGCCAGCGGCAACGTGCGCATTGTGTATCCCGACCAACGGGTCGTGGCAACCGCACGCCAGGCCCAGTATTTCAGCCGGGAGGGGCGGGTGGTGCTCAGCGGCGATGTCGACGTGGTGCAGGACACGGGGCACAGCATCCGCGCCGAGCGGTTGGTGTACCTGGTGGAACGGGAGCGCATCGTCGCTGAGCCGGCGCCCGGCGAGCAGGTGATCACCCGCTACCGGTTGGCCCAGCCATGAGCCTGGAGTTGGTCGATGTAGTGCTGGCCATCGCAGGCCGGTGCCTGGTGAACCACGTTTCGCTGCATCTGGAACCCGGCGAGGTGGTGGGCCTGTTGGGTCCGAACGGTGCCGGCAAGACCACCACCTTCGGCCTGGTGACCGGTCTTCTGAGGCCGGATGCGGGCCGTGTGGTCATGGATGGCCTGGCCATCGAGGAGCTGCCGATGCCCCAACGGGCAAGGTTGGGTATTGGTTACCTGCCCCAGGAACCCAGTGTGTTTCGCCAGCTCACCGTTCGCGAGAACCTCAGCCTGGCACTCCAGGAAAGCGGTACGCCGGTGGAATGGCGCCGGGAGCGCCTCGAGGGTCTGATTGAGGATTTTCACCTCACCGCCTTCCAGCACCGGAAGGGCTACCAGCTCTCCGGCGGCGAACGGCGACGTTGCGAAGTGGCCCGCGCTCTGGCGGTCGGCCTGGAAGGGCCGCGCTATCTACTCCTCGACGAACCGTTTGCGGGGGTGGATCCGATCGCCGTGTCCGATCTGCAACAACTGATCGACCAGCTGCGGGCCCGGGGTATGGGCCTGCTGATCACCGATCACAACGTGCGGGAGACCCTCGCGATCACCGACAGGGCCTACATCCTCTCAGAGGGGGCGATCCTGGCCTCCGGTAGCTCAGCCGAGGTGGGAACCGATCCACTTGTGCGTCGTCACTATCTCGGGGAATCTTTTCGTTTATGACTGCAACGTTGCTGGCATTCATCTATTCGTTCCAACGTTCGCTTCTGCAGCCCTGGAGAAAGATCCCGTTAATGGATCGCTGGCTGCTAGGCGAACTGATTGGTCCGTTGCTCTTTGGTGTTGCTGCCTTCACGGCTGTTTCGCTTTCGGTAGGAGCAGTGTTTGAACTTGTGCGTCGTGTGGCTGAATCCGGCTTACCCCTTGATGTGGCGATGCAGGTCTTGGTGCTTGAGATGCCCTCCTTTCTAGTACTGTCTTTTCCGATGGCCACCCTGATGGCCACACTCCTCACCTACTCAAAGCTTTCGGGTAATAGTGAATTAACTGCACTCCGCAGTGTTGGCGTAGCGACCTGGCGCATCGTAGTGCCAGCTGTGGCAATTGCCATGGCGATGACATTGCTCACATTTACCTTCAACGAAGCAATTGTTCCCCGAACTCGGCTTGATGCAAGGAACACATTGAACCGAGCCATTGGCAGGGCTTTGTCGGGTGAACAAAAAGATAACGTTATGTACTCCAAGTACGGAGAAGTATCTTCTTCCGACGGAAGCTCCGAAAACGGTTTAACTCATTTCTTCTATGCACAGAAGTACAACAAGGGAATAATGGAAGGCGTCACACTTCTTGATTTCTCAAGAAAAGAAAATCAAGTTCTTCTCAACGCTAAGCGCGCAATCTGGAGCGAGAAGGATGCTGAGTGGGAGTTTTTCGACGGGCACATCTTAAGCGTAGGTCAATTTGCTGACAAGTCCACAACATCCGCTAATTTTGACCGATACATTTACAATCTTTCGGGGTCAATCGGTCGAGGTCCAATGGATGTATCGCGATTGCCAAAGGATTCTGAGTATATGACCATTGGACAATCAAGAACTGCTGAGAGACTCGTGAGAGAATCAGGAGACTTCAAGGGCGCCAGGCGGCTTAGGGTTCGCATCCAAGAGAAGTTTGCCTTTCCAGCGGTCTGTCTAGTGTTTGGATTGATAGGCAGCAGCCTTGGAGTAAAACCAAATTCCAGGCGTAGCCGCAGCCAGGGCTTCGGAATCAGTGTGCTGTTGATCTTCGGGTACTACCTGGTGGCCTTCGTGTTCAGCTCGCTGGGGGTGAAGGGCGTCCTCAGCCCCTACTTCTCTGCATGGCTGCCTGTGGTGATTGGGATTGGCGGCGGCGTGTATCTGTTACGCCAGGCCAGCCGCTGATCGCGCCGGCGATTCGCCAGACTGGGACGTTGCTTCTGCCATGCCTGTGCCTGCCCTGTTGAACGATCCGGTGCTTGGCCTGGGCCTCACGGCATTCGCCCTGCTGCTCCTGGTGCTGCCACTCGCCTTCTGGTCGCTGAGTGGTGGCCGCACCAGTGCGGTGGTGCGTCTGTTGGTGGCGGCAGCCAATCTCTGCCTGACGGCCCAGCTCATGCTGCGCTGGTGGGATTCGGGCCACTTTCCGATCAGCAATCTCTATGAGTCGCTGTGCTTCCTGGCCTGGGGATGCACCCTCACCCAGTTGCTGGTGGAGCGCAGCTGGCCGTCCCCCCTCGTTCCGGCCGCAGCCACCCCGATGGCCCTCGGTAGTGTGGCCTTCGCCAGTTTTGCCCTGCCTGACCGGCTCCAGGAAGCCTCACCCCTCGTCCCGGCCCTGCGCTCCAGCTGGTTGGTCATGCATGTCAGCGTGATCATGCTCAGCTATGCCGCCCTGCTGGTCGGCTCACTGCTTTCCCTGGCCGTACTGGTTACCGACCGGGGCAATTCCCTGGAACTCCGCAGCAGTTCCATCGGCAGTGGCGGCTATCGCCAGGCCCAGCTGGCCACGGCCTCGAATGGAGGGGGTGCGGGCTCACCCCAGCTGCAGCTGAGCTCTGTGGCGATGCCGGTGGCCGAGCAGCTCGATTCCCTCAGCTACCGCACGATCACCGTGGGCTTCCTGCTGCTCTCGGTGGGCCTGGTCAGTGGTGCCGTCTGGGCCAATGAGGCCTGGGGCAGCTGGTGGAGCTGGGACCCCAAGGAAACCTGGGCCCTGATCTGCTGGCTGGTCTATGCCGCCTACCTGCACACCCGCCTGATCCGTGGTTGGCAGGGGCGCAAGCCCGCGCTTGTGGCTGCGGCTGGGCTGGTGGTGATCGTCGTCTGCTACATCGGCGTCAACCTGCTGGGCATCGGCCTGCACAGCTACGGCTGGTTCTTCGAGAGCTAAACCAGTCAGCCTGCATCAAAAAACCCCCCTCGATGAGGGGGGTCAAAGAGAGGCTCAAACAGGAGACGAAGCGGTTCAGGCCGCCACAGCCACGGGACGCTTGCTGTTGCGGATCCCCGTGATGGCCTCGGCGTAACTGGGCTGGTTAAAGATCCCGGAACCACTGACGATGGCATTGGCACCGGCCTCGATCACCTTCCAGGCGTTGTCAGCCTTGATGCCGCCATCCACCTCGATCCAGGGATCCAGGCCCTTCGCATCGCACATCCGGCGCAGGTCGCGGATCTTCTGCACCTGGCTGTCGATGAAGCTCTGGCCGCCAAAACCAGGGTTGACGCTCATGATCAGCACGAGGTCGCACAGCTCGAGGCAGTACTCAAGAGTGTCGAGGGGAGTGCTGGGGTTGAGCACCGCACCGGCCAGCTTGCCCA
>VGQR01000217.1 GCA_016882345.1 Cyanobacteria bacterium K_DeepCast_35m_m2_023 | reverse complement strand
CGGCGTGATCACCTGCCGTCACCGCGGCGGTGGCCACAAGCGCCTCTATCGCATCGTGGATTTCCGCCGTGACAAGCACGGCGTGGTGGCCAAGGTGGCCGCCATCCACTACGACCCCCATCGCAACGCCCGGCTGGCGCTGCTCTTCTACGCCGATGGCGAGAAGCGCTACATCCTGGCTCCGGGCGGCATCGAAATCGGCCAGACCGTGGTATCGGGTCCCGATGCTCCGATCGAGACCGGCAACGCTCTGCCCCTCTCGGCCATTCCCCTCGGCTCCAGCGTTCACAACGTGGAGCTGTATGCCGGTCGTGGCGGCCAGATGGTGCGCACCGCCGGTGCCAGCGCCCAGGTGATGGCCAAGGAGGGTGACTACGTTGCCCTCAAGCTGCCCTCCACCGAGGTGCGCCTGGTGCGCCGTGAGTGCTACGCCACCCTGGGCGAAGTGGGCAACTCCGAGGTGCGGAACACCAGCCTCGGCAAGGCCGGCCGCAAGCGTTGGCTGGGTCGTAGGCCCGAGGTGCGGGGTTCGGTGATGAACCCCTGCGATCACCCCCACGGTGGTGGTGAGGGCCGCGCCCCGATCGGCCGCTCCGGCCCTGTCACCCCCTGGGGCAAGCCAGCCCTTGGCCTCAAGACCCGCAAGCGGAACAAGCCCAGCAATCGGTTTGTGCTCCGGAAACGTCGCCGCACCTCCAAGCGGAGCCGTGGCGGACGCGATTCCTGATGAACCACACCGCTTTGCTCGCCGTTTAAACCGCTATGGGACGCTCACTCAAAAAAGGTCCGTTCGTTGCCGACAGCCTGCTGCGCAAGGTTGAAAAGCAGAACGCCGCCGACGACAAATCCGTGATCAAGACCTGGTCACGGGCTTCCACCATCCTGCCGATGATGATCGGCCACACGATTGCTGTGCACAACGGCAAATCGCATGTGCCTGTGTATGTCACCGAACAGATGGTGGGCCACAAGCTGGGGGAATTCGCCCCCACGCGCACCTTCAAGGGCCACATCAAGGACAAAAAAGGAGGCCGCTGAACCATGGCTAACACCCCTGCCAATCAGGCTCAGGCCCATGGCCGCTACATCCGCGGTTCGGCCTCCAAGGTGCGCCGGGTGCTCGATCAGATCCGGGGGCGCAGCTACCGCGATGCCCTGATCATGCTCGAGTTCATGCCCTACCGGGCTACCGGGCCGATCACCAAGGTGCTGCGCAGCGCCGTGGCGAATGCTGAGCACAACCTCGGCCTCGATCCGGCCACCCTGGTGATCAGCCAGGCCTCGGCCGACATGGGCCCGGTGATGAAGCGCTACCGCCCCCGCGCCCAGGGTCGCGCCTACGCGATCCAGAAAAAGACCTGCCACATCAGCATTGCTGTGGCTCCTGCCGCCTGACCCCCGAGGACACCGCCCGATGGGACACAAGATCCATCCAACCGGCCTGCGCCTGGGGATCACCCAGGAGCACCGCTCCCGCTGGTATGCCCCCAGCAAGACCTATCCGACCCTCCTTCAGGAGGACGACCGGATCCGCAAGTTCATCCACAAGAAATACGGCGCCGCCGGCATTTCGGACGTGCTGATCGCCCGCAAGGCTGACCAGCTCGAGGTGGAACTCAAGACCGCGCGCCCCGGCGTGCTGGTCGGCCGCCAGGGCAGCGGCATCGAGGAGCTCCGCTCCGGAATCCAGAAGACCGTGGGTGATGCCAGCCGCCAGGTACGCATCAACGTGGTCGAAGTGGAGCGCGTCGACGCCGACGCGTACCTGCTTGCCGAATACATCGCCCAGCAGCTGGAGAAGCGCGTGGCCTTCCGCCGCGTGATCCGCATGGCCGTGCAGCGGGCCCAGCGGGCCGGCGTGCTCGGCCTGAAGATCCAGGTGAGCGGCCGCCTCAACGGCGCCGAGATCGCCCGCACCGAGTGGACCCGCGAAGGCCGTGTGCCCCTGCACACCCTGCGTGCGGACATCGATTACGCCACCAAGCTGGCCAGCACCACCTACGGCGTGCTGGGCATCAAGGTGTGGGTGTTCAAGGGCGAGGTGTTGCCTGGCCAGAAAGAGCAGGCCCCCGTGGGCGCTGCCCCCCGCCGCCGGACCAGCCGGCAGCCCCAACAGTTCGAAGACCGCTCCAACCAGGAGTGATCAGGAGGCCTGAACCATGCTGAGTCCAAGACGCGTCAAATTCCGCAAACAGCAACGCGGCCGCATGCGCGGCGTTGCCACCCGGGGCAACACGATTGCCTTCGGTGAGTTTGCCCTGCAAGCCCAGGAGTGCGGGTGGATCACCTCCCGCCAGATTGAGGCCAGCCGCCGGGCCATGACCCGCTACGTGAAGCGGGGCGGCAAGATCTGGATCCGGATCTTCCCCGACAAACCCGTCACCATGCGCCCCGCCGAAACCCGGATGGGTTCCGGTAAGGGCAACCCGGAATTCTGGGTGGCCGTGATCAAGCCCGGTCGCATCCTGTTCGAGATGGGGGGTGCCGACATCACCCCCGAGATCGCCAAGGAGGCCATGCGCCTGGCCCAATACAAGCTGCCCGTGAAGACCAAGTTCCTGTCCCTGGCGGATCAGGACGCTGACCAGGCCGACCAGGCCACCACCGTGGAGTCCTGACCATGGCCCGTCCCTCCATCGCCGATGTGCGCGCGCTCGCCGACAGCGCGCTGAGCGAACAGATCGACGCCACCCGCCGTGAGCTGTTCCAACTGCGTTTCCAACAGGCCACCCGTCGCCTGGAAACCACCCACCAGTTCAAGGCAGCCCGCATCAAGCTGGCTCACCTGCTCACCGTGCAGAACGAGCGCCAACGCTCCGGCGGCACGGCGGCCGTTTCGGCCTAATCCAGCCTCCTGATTCCCCGCATTTCCCATGGCAACCAAGGAACGGGTCGGCACCGTCGTCAGCGACAAGATGGACAAAACGGTGGTGGTGGCGGTTGAAAACCGCTTCCCTCACCCCATCTATCAAAAGACGGTGAGCCGCACCAAGCGCTACAAGGCGCACGACGAGACCAACAGCTGCAAGGTGGGCGACCAGGTTCGCATCACCGAAACCCGCCCACTCAGCCGCACCAAGCGCTGGACCGTGGCCGAGGTGCTTTCCACCTCCGCCTCCAACTGAGGAGGACTGACCGATGATTCAACAGGAAACCTTCCTCAACGTCGCTGACAACAGCGGCGCCAAGCGCATCCAGTGCATCCGGGTGCTGGGCACCAACCGTCGCTATGCCCACGTTGGCGATGTGATCGTGGCCGCCGTCAAGGACGCCATGCCCAACATGGGTGTGAAGAAGTCGGATGTGGTCAAGGCCGTGGTGGTGCGCACCAAGGCCACCCTGCGCCGTGACACCGGCAACTCGATCCGCTTCGACGACAACGCAGCGGTGATCCTGGGCAACGACAACAACCCCAAGGGCACCCGCGTCTTCGGGCCCGTCGCCCGTGAGCTGCGCGAGCGCAACTTCACCAAGATCGTGTCCCTCGCCCCGGAGGTGATCTGAGATGGCCACCGCAACCCCCAAGGCCAAAACGCCCGTGCGCACCAAGATGCGCATCAAGAAGGGCGACACCGTGCAGGTGATCGCCGGCAAGGACAAGGGCAAAACCGGTGAGGTGCTGGGCACGCCGCCCACCGAGAACCGCGTGATCGTGCAGGGCATCAACCTGCGCACCCGCCACGTCAAGCCCACCCAGGAAGGCGAGACCGGCCGGATCGTCACCGAGGAAGCTTCCGTGCATGCCTCCAACGTGATGCTCTATTCCACCGACAAAAAGGTGGCCAGCCGCGTCGAAATCGTCGTCGACAAGGACGGCACCAAGAAGCGTCGCCTCAAGAAGACCGGAGAAGTCCTGGATTGAGCGGGCCCATCGCCCTCGATCCTGTCCTGATTCCCCCTCCACGGCTCCTGTCCCTGTCCGCCTTCTGACCCAGCCCAGAAGCGCACCCCCCTTCCCCCGTCATGTCACTGAAACAGCGCTATCGGGAGACGATTCAACCCAAGCTCCTCAAGGATCTGAATCTCTCCAACGTCCACGAAGTCCCCAAGGTGGTGAAGATCACCGTGAACCGGGGCCTCGGTGAGGCAGCCCAGAACGCCAAGGCCCTGGAGGCCTCGATCGAGGAACTGGCGACCATCACCGGCCAGAAGGTGGTGGTGACCCGTGCCAAGAAGGCCATCGCCGGCTTCAAGATCCGCCAGGGCATGCCGATCGGCGTGGCCGTCACCCTGCGGGGTGAGCGCATGTATGCCTTCCTGGAGCGCCTGATCCACCTGGCGCTGCCCCGCATCCGCGACTTCCGCGGTGTGAGCCCGAAGAGCTTTGACGGCCGGGGGAACTACACCCTGGGGATCCGTGAGCAGATCATCTT
>VGQR01000216.1 GCA_016882345.1 Cyanobacteria bacterium K_DeepCast_35m_m2_023 | reverse complement strand
CAGGACCCTCGTCATAGCCCCCCTGGCACTGCAGGTAATCGAAGCCGTAGGCCTTGAGAGCTGTGGCGATGAGGGGCAGAACAGCCGGCTCGACCCCCAGCACCTCCACACCAAGGTGATCGGCTAGCAGCACGTCATGGTCAAATCCTTGGGTCTTGAGCCACTGGCTGATCGGGCCGGCCGCAGGGGTCACGGCCGCAGGGGTGGTCGAGGAATCCTTGGCGTCGGACATGGCTGGTGTCAGGCGTTGACAGTGGCGGTTTCGACAGCGGTGTCGAGCGGCAGACCGGTGGCGGCAGCCAGGGCTTTGCGCTGGGTCTCGGCTTCGAGATAGGCCCCGGTGACAATCGGTTCGACCGCCTTCATCTGGTGCGACACAGTGAAGTAGCGATGGGTGGGCAGCAGGTTGCCGCGCTCGGCCAGGGATTCGTTGCCGACTTTTTTGCGCAGTTTGATCACCGCGTCAAAAATCGCTTCAGGCCTGGGCGGGCATCCGGGCAGATAGAGATCGACCGGGATCAACTTGTCGACCCCTCGCACGGCCGTGGTCGAATCGGCGCTGAACATGCCACCGGTGATCGTGCAGGCACCCATGGCAATGACGTATTTGGGCTCCGGCATCTGCTCGTAGAGACGCACCAGGGCAGGGGCCATCTTCATGGTGACCGTGCCGGCGACGATCAGCAGATCGGCCTGGCGAGGGCTCGAGCGCGGCACCAGACCGAAGCGGTCAAAGTCGAAGCGGGAGCCGATCAGGGCCGCAAATTCGATGAAACAGCAGGCCGTGCCGTACAGCAGGGGCCACAGGCTGCTCAAGCGAGCCCAGTTGTGCAGATCATCGAGGGTGGTCAGGATCACGTTCTCGGAGAGATCCGAGGTGACCTTGGGGGCTCCAACGGGGCTACAGCTGGCCTCGCGCAGATCGCGCAGGGCATCGATGCTGGGGGAAGGCGTCTGGGTCATGGCAGCAGGTTGATTCAGCTCCACTCGAGGGCGCCTTTGCGCCAGGCGTAGGCGAGGGCCACCACCAGGATGGCGATGAACACCAGGGCCTCGATGAAGGCCAGCAAGCCCAAGCGGTGGAAGGCCACCGCCCATGGGTACAGAAACACGGTCTCGACATCGAAGATGACGAAGACCAGCGCGAACATGTAGTAGCGGATGTTGAATTGAATCCAGGCGCCGCCAATCGGCTCCATCCCGGATTCATAGGTGAGTTGGCGCTCACCTGCGCGGCTCGTGGGGGAGAGCAGTTTGTTGGTCACCAACGCCAGCACGGGCACGGCGGCCGAGATCAGCAGAAAGCCGAGAAAGGCGTCGTAGCCAGAGAGCGCAAACATGGGAGCCAGCCCTGGGTGAGCGGCAGTCTGGCACCCCCTGCCCACCGGTTGGGTTCGCGGGCCAAAGGGCCTTACTGGATAGAGTTCAACTCATTATTGGCCCGGCAGCGATGAGCGACGAGATCCAGGCCGATCAGCAGCCCCAGGCGGTTGTGGATCAGGCTGCTGGAGGCGAAACGACCAGCGCCCCGGCCGACCCTGCCGGCACCGAGCCACAGCCGGCACCAGAGGACGTCAGCACGCACCGCTTCGAATGCCGCAGCTGCGGTTACGTGTACGACCCCGGTGAAGGCATCAAAAAACTGGACATCGCGCCGGGGACGCCGTTTCTGGAACTCGATCCCGATCGGTTCCGCTGCCCGGTGTGCCGCAGCAATGTCGGCGCCTTCCGCGACATCGGCCCCCGCAACAAGCCCAGCGGCTTCGAAGAGAACCTCAACTTTGGTCTGGGGGTCAACCGCCTCACCCCGGGCCAGAAGAATGTGTTGATCTTCGGTGGCTTTGCCCTGGCCATCGCCTTCTTCCTCTCGCTTTACTCCCTGCGTTGAGTTCCACTTCGATGACACCGAACCTCCCTATTGCCGGCCGGCTCAAGCGCCTGCTGCAGCCGCTGACCACAGTGCTGCTGTGCGTCGTTCTGGGTTTGGGACTCAGCGGCTGCGTGACCACCAGGCTGGCCGGAGCCGACGCCAGCCCGTGGCAGCCCGTGCCGCTCGACACCCAGTCGAACCCCCTGGATGTGGCCTTTACCGATGGCCGCCACGGGTTTGTGGTTGGCAGCAACCGCCTGATCGAAGAGACCAACGATGGCGGCAGCAGCTGGGCAGCCCGCGCCCTGGCCCTGCCCCAAGAAGAGAATTTCCGCCTGATCAGCATCGATTTCGCCGGCAACGAAGGCTGGATCGCCGGCCAACCGGGTCTGCTGCTGCACAGCAACGACGGCGGCCAGAACTGGGATCGGCTGCTGCTCGACACCAAGCTGCCGGGTGAGCCTTACCTGATCACGGCCCTCGGCAAGAACCGGGCCGAATTGGCCACCAATGTGGGCGCCATCTACCAAACCAGCGATGGCGGCAGCAGCTGGCAGGCCCTGGTCAGCGATGCCGCTGGCGCCGTGCGCGACCTGCGCCGTGACGCAAACGGCCGCTACGTCAGCGTCAGCAGCCTGGGCAACTTCTTTGCCACCTGGGAACCTGGGCAGGACACCTGGCAGGTGCATCCCCGGGTCAGCAGCCAGCGCCTGCAATCGATTGGCTTCCAACCGGACGGAAGCCTGTGGATGCTGGCCCGCGGGGCCCAGATTCGCTTCAACGACACCGCCACCGATCCCGAGTCATGGAGCAAGGCGGTGATCCCGATCACCAACGGCTATGGCTATCTCGACATGGCCTGGGACCCGGCACAGCACATCTGGGCCGGCGGCGGCAGCGGCACCTTGCTCTCGAGCAGCGACGGCGGCAAAACCTGGCAGAAGGATCCTGTCGGCGCCCAACAGCCGTCCAATTTCACCCGCATCCTGTTCACCGCTGACGGCAAAGGATTCGTGCTGGGCGAACGGGGCTCGATGCTGCGCTGGGTGGGCTGAGCGCCCGCTGGCACGCCCCACCAACTTCTGTTACCAAGGGCCGCGACAGCTCCCGCGGCCTTCGAGCGGGCACCTAGGATCTCGGAGCTGAACGCTTGGTGCCATGGCTGCCGGCTCTACTGGGGAACGTCCGTTCTTCGAAATCATCACCAGCATTCGTTACTGGGTGATCCACGCTGTAACCCTGCCGGCGATTTTCCTGGCAGGCTTCCTGTTCGTCTCGACGGGTCTCGCCTACGACGCCTTCGGAACCCCTCGCCCGGATGCCTATTTCCAGGCCAGCGAGAGCAAGGCTCCCGTCGTGAGCCAGCGCTATGACGCCAAGTCGTCCCTTGATCTGCGCCTGAAATAAGTCGCCATGACCCAAACTCCCGCCCCCACCACGCCACGCAACTACCCGATCTTCACGGTGCGTTGGTTGTCGGTTCATGCCCTCGGCATTCCCACGGTGTTCTTTCTGGGTGCCTTGGCTGCCATGCAGTTCATCCGTCGTTGAGCCCAACGCCTTCCATGCAGCGCAATCCCAATCCCAACAACCTCCCGGTTGAGCTGAACCGCACCAGCCTGTATCTGGGTCTGTTGCTTGTGTTCGTCACCGGCGTGCTCTTTTCGAGCTACTTCTTCAACTGATCCCTGATCCGGAGCACTCCCGATGAGCGGCAAGAAATCCTCCCTGCCCGACGGCCGGATCCCTGACCGGCTTCCTGATGGTCGCCCCGCCGTGCCCTGGCGCTCGCGTTGGACCGAGGGCGTGCTGCCCCTGTGGCTGGTGGCCACAGCAGGTGGCATGGCCGTGATCTTTGTGGTCGGCCTGTTCTTCTACGGCTCCTATGTGGGCGTTGGTTCAGCCTGATTGCAGCTGTCCTGCACCGCAGTGGTAACGACCTCGCGGCGGGCCCGGATGGGCCCGCTTTTTTGTGGCGATCCTCACGCTCGCGCCCAGTCGCGATACCAGGCGGCAAAACGGGCCACACCGGTCTCAATCGCGGTCTGCGGGGTGTACCCCACCCAGGCCTGCAAGCGGGTGGTGTCTGCTGCCGTTGCCTGCACATCGCCCGGTTGCATCGGTTGCAGATCCCTGATCGCTGTCACCCCCAGGGCCTCTTCGAGCAGATCGATGAAGCGCAGCAACGGCGCCGGTTGACCATGGCCCAGGTTGAACAGACGATGGGGCGCAGCAGCCGTCGCGGGGTCAGGCGACTGCGGGTCAAACGCGGGATCGGGCGTGGCCGGTTTGGCCAGACAGCGCAACACGCCGTCGACGATGACATCGATGTAAGTGAAATCGCGCTGCATCGCCCCTTGGTTGAAGACACGAATCGATTCCCCACGCAGCAGGGCGCGCGCAAAACAGCATCGGCGCCATGTCAGGACGGCCCCAGGGGCCATAGACGGTGAAAAAACGCAGGCCGGTGGCTGGCAGCCCATACAGATGGCTGTAGGTGTGCGCC
>VGQR01000215.1 GCA_016882345.1 Cyanobacteria bacterium K_DeepCast_35m_m2_023 | reverse complement strand
GGCACGATCGAACCGCGCAAGAACCAGCGCTTTCTGCTGCAGGTTTACGAGCGCTTTCGCGACCAGAGCGAGGTGGCGATTCCGTTGGTGCTGGCTGGTGGTTATGGCTGGTTGATGGAGCAGTTCGACGATCAGCTGGCCAACCATCCCTACGCCGCCGACATTATCAAGCTCGGCTATGTCAGCGATAGTGAGGTGGCCTGGTTGTATCAGAACTGTCTGGTCAATCTCTACCCCAGTTTCTATGAAGGTTTCGGTCTGCCGGTGCTCGAAGGCATGCAATTCGGCGCACCGGTGATCTGCAGCAACACCACCTCGATGCCCGAAATCGTTGCTGATGCCGGCTGCTGCCTTGATCCACGCGATCACGACGCCTGGACCCAGGCCCTGCTGCGCCTCTGCGGCTCTGAGCCGCTGCGGCAGCAGTGGATCCAGCAGGGACAGCAGCGAGCCCAGGCCTTTGCCTGGAGCCACAGCACCGAAGCGTTGCTCAGCCTATACCGCGCGATGCTGCCGGCAGACTCACCATTGGCCGGTGACGGCGACCGATCTCGCGTCTGAGTTCGCGCAGGGCGGTGACGCCCGTGCGGCGGTTCCAGTGCCACTGCGCTTTGAGGGTTTCAAGGTAGAGGCGGTAGCGGAACAGGCGCGGATGGTTCGCATGCGACAGCTCGCCCGACAGCTTGTGATGGCAGTAGGCAAAGATCCACTTGAGCGGCACGTGGCCGTCCTTGGCCTTGAACATGTCGGCGATCTCGCGGTGCACCGCGGCCCGATCTGAGAGGGTCTTGTTTTCGTCGTAGAGCCTGGAGCCGGCGAGCTTGTCGTCCACCTGCACGAAGCGGCAGCCGGCGTCGCTGAGCCGCAGCCAGAACTCGTAATCCATGCAGTATCTGAGTTGTTCGTTGAGGGTGCCGACCCGTTCGAGCGCGCGCCGTTGAAAGAAAACGGCGGGTTGACACAAAAAGCAGGTGCGCCGCAGCAGCTCTGGATCCCAGGCGGCGGTGGGGTAGGGCTCGAACGCCACACTGGCCTTGTCGATGTGATCGGCGGAGCCGTAGACCACATCGGCGTCGGGGTGTTGGGCAAACGCCCGCAGCACCGCCGCAAAGGCACCGGGGTAATAGATGTCGTCGCTGTTGATCCAGGCGATGATCTCGCCGCGGGCCTGCTGCAGACCTTTGTTGACAGCGTGGGCCTGGCCGCCATCGGGCTCGGACCACCAGCGCACGCTGGGGGGCTGCGTCTGCAGGATGTCCACGGTGCCGTCGTTCGAGCCGCCGTCAAAAATGAGGTGTTCCAGCGGCTGGACGTCCTGAGCCCAGACGCTGCGAATTGTTTCGGCGATGAATTCGGCCTGGTTGTACGAGGGCGTGATGACGCTGATGTTCATGGGTGGTCAGCGGACGCTGCCGTGCACAGCAGCTGCCAGTAGGCGTCAACCATGCTGTCATGGTCCAGATAGCGCTCGGCATGGGCGCGGCCGCGGTCGGCCAGTTGGCTGCGCAGTTCGGGTTCGCGGTAGAGGCGCAGCAGGGCATCGGCAATCTCCTGGGGATTGCCGGGGTTGAACGTCAAGGCGGCATCGCCGGCCACCTCCCGCAGGGCGGTGGTGTTGCTGCAGGCCACCGGCATCCCCTGCGCCATCGCTTCGATGACGGGAATGCCGAATCCCTCGAACAGCGAGGGATAGATCAGGGCCAGGGCGCCGGCCAGCAGCGACTCGAGCTCGTCCCGTGAGACATACCCGCGGATCTCGATGCGGCGGTTGGGATCGAGCTGGGCCACCAACGCTTCAAACTGCTGCTGGCGCGTCGCGTCGGCCGCACCGGTGAGCACCAGTTTCACCTGGCTGGGCAGCCCCTGGGCACAGGCCATGGCAAAGGCCGTGACCAGGGTCTCGTGGTTCTTGTGCTTCCAGAGGTTGGCGGGATAGAGGAAGTACTCCCCCTCGGGAGTGTGTGCCTTCCTGGAGGCCTGCCGCGGCAGCTGGATCGGAATCGTCGTCAACCGCTCGGCGGGAGCGCCGGCCTCGATCGCCTGCTGGCGGGTGAACTCCGAGATGCAGGCGATGGCTGAGGCGCGCGACACCATGGCCTGGAAGTTCTTGCCCCGTTCGGCCCGTTCGGCCTCGTCAAAGAACTGGGGACAATGCAGGAACTGCAAGTCGTACAGGATCGAGACCACCGGGGCGCCCTGCACATCGATCAGGGGCGGCCCGAACGGGCAGAAGGCGACGGTGGACGGCCTCTGCGCCGCTCGTATCGCAAGGGAACGAAAGGCTCGTCTGACGCTGAACCGCCGCCTGGAAACAGCCGAGGCGTCTGCGAATCTCACATTTGGACTCGCTAGATCATTTTGCAATTCTTGTTTGGCTTCTGGCCTGCATGACAGCGCAAAAATTGTCCTTTGCTCTCGGCGCATCAGGGCCTTCAGCAGCCCGATGACCAGTGGCTTTGCCCCTCCGTTCAGGCCGCCAGGCACCAATGGGGTCAGATCGACGACAACGGTGGAAGGGGCAGCCATCACCATGGGTAGTGTCTCGGGCCCCTAGTATGCTCCACTAGTGGTGGTAAGCACCATTTCGAAGGATTGGGTGCGCCCATGGCTTCAGCCGCTGAATCTGCGTCAGCAATTGAGGACCTAGCCAAAGTTCGGTTTACCCAATAGGCATAACGTGCTAACATTGGGGTGTCTGTAGAGGAACCTCTCTGTGGGGTCCTTGACAGAGCCACCAAAATAACCACATATTTTTGGTGCCGTAGCTATGCTGCGGAGTACCCCACTATTTCCTGCGAGGAGTTTTTCCATCCATGGCCACAGCCGCCGAAATTCAACAGCTGTATGTCGCCTACTTCGGCCGTCCTGCTGATCCCGAAGGCTTAGCCGCGTGGCTCACCTTCAATGGTACTTTGAATCAAGTTGCACAGACATTCGGTACGACCAGGGAATTTACAGAAGCCACAGCCGGTCTGACCACGTCACAGCAAGTCAACAACTTATATCGCAACCTATTTGGTCGCGATGCAGAGCCGACCGGTCTCAACGCTTGGACGCTTGAGATCAACTCTGGCCGCCTCTCCCTTGCCCAAGCTGGTCTAATTATTTCTCAGGGAGCGCAGGGAGATGACCTGACTGCTCTTGGATCCAAGAAGACCGCAGCTTCCAATTACACGACTCAAGTTAACCAGACCACTTCTGGTATCCTGTCGTATTCGGGAACAACAGGCATCACCGCTGGCCGCTCCTTCTTGCAGCCTGTTGTAAGTACCGCAACAATTCCAACCTCGGCACAAACCACAACTGCAGTTGATACGCTGATTGCTAATCAGGGCGGCGGCGGCGGCGGCGGAGGCGGCGGCGGCGGCGGCATCACATTCAATCAGATTGCGAATTTAGCCACCTTAACAACGAATGCCAACGTAAATAACGCTGGCACCGGTCCTGGCTTTACGCCATCTGCCAGCGTCTTAAGCAATTCAAACGACGTTATCAAATTAAGCGTATTCAATGGTGCAACTATTGCTGACGCTTCGACTACTGACAACGATACGCTCGTTCTTGATGCTGCAGGCTTTGCGCAAAGTGCAACTACAGTTGCCGGTATAGAAACAATCTCCTTCAACGGTGCTGAATCCTTTGCGGTTGGATTTAATGGTAACCTTGCTGGTGTTAAGACTATAAACTTTACAAGAGCGGGAAATTTCTTACGTGGTATATCCGCTGCATCTACAGCCAATATCTTTATTGGCACAACAGGCACAGTCGGTCTGCGTGGGGCTGGCGTTTTAGGGGGTCTCAATAACATTATTCTGAGTGCTGCAAATAATGGTATTTTAAGTCTTAATGGAACTACTTCTCTTACTATTACTAGCGTTCTCTCTGCTAATACCAGATACAACCTTCAAGTTGCAAATAATGCAGTAAATGCTAATGGTACCCTAAACTTCAATGCAGGATCGGTTACAGCATTCACCCTTGGAATGCGTGACAGTGCTAACGTAATGCAATATACCGCTGCAACGTTTTCGGGGGGAGGAGATTTCACTCTCAATTTAAACTCTCAAGCCTTAGACAATGCTACTGTTTTAGGTAATCTCTTTGAAAACGCCAATTCAGCTGTTTTTTCTTTTGTTAGCACTGGTTTAATACGAGTTAATGATTTTGGACCGCTTAATGCTAATACAAGTTTAAATCATTTAGGCTGGAGAAATGTAAGCGCTTGGTCGTTTGGTACCTTTGCTGGTGGTGGTACATTTAGCCTAAGTGCTGCAGTACCTCTAAAAAATGGTTCGGTAGATCTATCATTTGGTACAGCACAGGAAACAGGAAATATAATCTTCAATGATGGCGGTTTAAATACGGTATTAAACGGAAATACTAATGT
>VGQR01000214.1 GCA_016882345.1 Cyanobacteria bacterium K_DeepCast_35m_m2_023 | reverse complement strand
TGGGCACCCCTGCAAACTCTGCCAGTTGCTCCACCGTGGCACCTTGCTCGGCGTAGGTAAGTGTCACGCCGCTGTTGTGCCCAAGTATGTGGCAACGGGTTGTTGCCTCGGGTAACCCCATCTCGTTAGCAAACTGTTGGTATGCCGTAACCAACTCACTCGGGTGAGTAGGGCGGGTCGTTTTGATTGTGCGGGTTGTGCAGCGGTTGCTGCCATCGTTAACCCAATACATACCTGTGTAGGTATCTACGGGGCACTCATCGTTGTTGTTAACTGCTTCGATCGTTGTCTGAGGCATGGTTGTTTTCGTTTTATCCATGTATTAATCATAGCGTCTTTTCGGTCTTTGCGAAAGGGGGCAAACCGCCCTATAGCGAGCGGTTTACCGTCTTGTTTTTACTTTGTTTGCATACTCAAGAGAGATTCCAACTCATCGTACTTACAACTTGCTTCTCGGGGGTGCCGGTGTTGGCACTCAGTCGTTGAGAGCAGGGTCGATCCGTGCCGTAACCCTAAACATCAACCAAAACCCAGTTGCTCTAGCAATGCCGCCTCTCGCTCCCGCAGCGTCTTTATCTCTTTGTTCTTTTTCTTGAGCAAGTTCTTTTTTTGTGCCAGTTCTTTCTCCAGTCTCTCCTTCTCAAATCTCAGAACCACGACTTCGGCACCTGCGACTCCACCTTTGAGGGGCACGATAAGTTTCTCTATAAATCCACATGCCTCTCTTAGTGCTCCGCTATTTCGCGACGCGCATACGTCCATAATGCTTTTGTACTTCTTAGTTGCTGCATGGTTTATCATCTCTTTCCCAAGAAGTGTTATCACTCTTTCGAGACATCTCCGTTTTATGTCATAAGTCTGTTGTTCCCACCACTCCATGCATTCTTGCCGTTTGGCAAAGAAGGTTGAGTCCAACCCCGACTCAATCGACCGCACCCCCATTTGTTCTGCCACTTGCTGCCGAATCGTGTTTTGTTCTTCTGTCTCCTCGCTCATTGCGTATCCAAGTTCGATATCCCAGGGTTTGACCTCACCAGGGCACGGTCGACCACTCATATCATCGTATTTCTCCTCCTCGACCATCTTTTTGAAAAGACTGAACTCTTCCTGTTCTCGAAATGGGTCCGGTTCAAGGTATTCGTCATTTTTGACCCTCGTAAGGAACTCCTCTGCCTCCTTGAAGTGGTCCAAGAGTTTGCTTGCTGCGTTGAATGCACCTATCTTGCCATTTAGTTTTAGCGTCTGCAACGAAGTGTATGGATACTGCCTGCTGTGTTAGCAATCAGTCATGTAGAGCAGAGTCGATCCGTGCCGTAATCCTGCACCAAGACAGGCAGTGGCGGTCTGCGTGGTCAATCAGGCACACTGTGCCGCAAGGCGGTTCTGCTGTGGGATCCTCTTCGCTGATTTCGTGTGCCACCACGCTTAGACGGTACAGCAGTGCCTTTGCCTCAATCATCTTTCCGAGTGATGCCCAGTTCCACCGTGCCCCCTTGCCTGACATCAGGAATCGAAGGGGCAACTCAATGATTGCTAACTGTTCTAGCGTGCCGGTTGCTTCAGAAAAAACCAAAATGGCATCCGGGGTCACAAAGTTTTGGTCTCGTAGGTTGCGGTTTGCCTCGATGGCAAGTTGCAGTTTGTCAACTTTACTTAGAATCATATTGCCTCTGTGGTAGCAAGTGCGTTCACCATGGGTCTTCTAGGAGTTGTAAAGGGCGGACTGGATACAGGAATGACCGGATGATCCTGTCGATAAAAATGTCTCGGTCGTCTTCGTTAAGGGATGCCTGGGCGTATTCCTCCAGGTCCACCGCAATCACCTGCTCTGCTTTCTGTCGTTTGTTGCGTGGGTTGTGGGTGATCAGGCGGATGCGTTCTTTATCCACAGCCACCACCTTGATGCTCCAACCAAAGATGTAGGAGGAACGGGCACGGATACGGCGGGCAAGGTCCGTGCGAAGGGAACTCACAGGAACCTCTCGGCGAGAACCTGGTTTAGGAATGTTTTCAGGGTGACCCCTTGTGGGCACCGTTTTTCAGCAGCGTTGAGAATGTCGTGGCGAATGCGTATACGCTCTCCACCGTCTTGTTTCTTTGTTTGAGGGACGGAGTAAGTCGGGACGAATGTTTGGACATCCATGGTGCAGTCAATGGATAAGGTTGATGAGTTCGCCTCGAAGACGGCGTAGTCCGGCAGTTGCCTCGTATGCCTTTGGCACGATGACAGTTTGGTCTTGGGTTCGGAAATATTGCAGGTAGGTTGGGTCCGTATTCACAATGATGCGTCCCAGGGCATCGTCGATCTGACGAATGATGGTATCTGCCCTGGTGTACTCGTCGTGTGTCATGGTTCGTGTGAATAATGTTTTTGTTGTTTGGTTGTTCAGGTTGGGTGAGGGATGGTCATTTCTGCCCCCGCCGCCCCTTCTGCCCCTCACTTCTCTAAACTTTTTTGAGATTTATTTTTTGAAAAAGATTACAGAAGTCGGGGGCAACGGGGGCGAGAGGGGCAGATTTCTAATCTTCCATCCTCAACCTCCTCTTCAACTCTGATGGCAAGTGGGTTACCCCGAGGTCCGAAGCAAGTTTCCGTTCCTCGAACTCAAAACCCCTCAACACCACCTTCTTCCTGTTGGGACCCTTGGTCGCCTTCTCAACAAACGCTCCGTATTCCTGCTCTTCCCTCAACCGCACCCCAAGTTGCGTAACGGACAGCGGACGGTGCCTGGGATAAAACTGCTTCATCCACAGATTCAACCCGTGGAGCAAGTCCTGAATCACTACCTCGGCATCGGCATCGTCGGACTCCACCAGGTATTCAGCAAAGAACTCCGAGGTCGGTGATTCCTTCGTTGCCACCGCCTGGATGTCATCCAGGTACCGCTTCTTCAGACGGTCAACCTCGGCAGCAACCTCGGCAACAGACCCAAACTCCGACCGTAACCACTTCAAATACGCAGATGCCTCGCTCGGACTGGTTGCTCTTCGTGCCCGTTCCAGGTCACTGTTGAACTCGTCCTGAACCGACTGGGGGATAGTTTCCGTAATCAGTGCCACCACTCGTTCCTGCAACGGTCGGTCTGCCCCGTAAATGAAGTCCAGGGTGTTGAGCGACTGGTTGATTACCCAGTGCCCTTCCAGTGTTCGTGGTTGTTCGTGCTTCTTGTGAACCTTTGTCGTCCAGGTGCCACCCACCATCGCCTTGATGGTTGAAACCCACTTGGACCGTGCGGAGGCGACTTCCTGTCGCTCGTCCACAAACACACCGGTGCTCCCCTCCAACTCCGCTACATAGTTTTTGTCTTCGAGGTCGTCCAGGGTCTGCAAACCAATCAACCCGCCCCCTGACGCCAGTTGAAGCACCTTGAACAGCGTTGAGCGACCGGAGTATCCCCCAGGGCACGCCCAGATGAAGATGCCGGACTTGAAGGCAGGTCCAAGCGTATGGACCCCGACGATGTTCAGCACATTCACTGCGTGAATCAGTCGTTCCTTCTCCGGGTCACCATCCGCCATCAGTGCCACGAGTTTCAAGGTCTCCTGGCAATCCTCCGGTTCCGCCTTCACATCGAACTCAACGGTGCCCCTGCGGTTCCTGTGGTCCTCGTACCGGTATTCCCTGGCAACACCTTCCACCCAGTCGAATACGACATTCGAGAAGAACACCGCTTCGGTCGGTGTGTTGAACCGTGTAATGGGCAGGTGGTTTGACGCATTCTGCCGAATCTGACTTTCGATAGCATTCCGCAGCGTTGAACTCAACTGCGTAGTTACTTGCGAATGGGTTTCAAAGATTGCGTTCTGACACGCTGGGGTGACCGGGTATTGCCTCCAAATCCGCCAGTTCATCTTCGGGTCGAAGTACCAGATGGTCGGTTCACGCCGGAGGTCATCGGCACAGAACCTGAACTTGAATCCTGACTTTTCGAGTTCGTTGATGATTTCTGCTGCAATCCGCCGCTCTTGGTCACCCTGTGCATTCAGGGTCTCGATCGCACTCTGGACGATTGCTGATTGGTTGTTGTGTACAGAGTTCAAACTCCGTGCTTGACGAAGAATATTCTTGGACTGAGGGTCCTCAAACTCTCCCCGGTTGAATGGGTCTGACATAGTATTTAGTTGTTAAGTGCATAGCAAGAAAGGGGTCCAACTACTGCCGAACCCCTAACTACTCAACCGAATACTTGGTGTGAGAGCGAGTCCGCACAGCGTCGAGGTTGCGCGCCCAACCCCAATCTATGAATGTATTTTACCCTTTGCTCGCTGTAGTAAACTGATTTTGCGATTGACTTCAGCACTACCACCCCCTGCCCACCAAGAATCCAACCACTACACCAATCACCGCTGCCCCGAGCAACTCCTCGTCTTTTCCCTTCAAGGCATTCGTC
>VGQR01000213.1 GCA_016882345.1 Cyanobacteria bacterium K_DeepCast_35m_m2_023 | reverse complement strand
TGGGGCCAGTGGCCGATCGGCTCCAGCGCTGGCACCGCATCGCTGCCGCTCTGGGCCACGTAGACCACCAACGAGCGCACGTCGTCGCGGTCGGCGAACTGGGCCAACTGAAAGTGCAGCAGGTTGAGGAAGCGCTCGGAAACGTGCAACTTCAAGGGTGCTGGGCGCAGAGCGGACGGCTGCTGGGGCTGGTCGGAGCGAATCCGAAAAAAACTTTGCGCCGCCGTGTGTGAAATTCGGGAAAAAGTCTTAAGATCTCGGTATCGACCAATACTTCGCAGTCCGCGAGCGGGCGTGAAGTGGGAGTCGGGGCAGTGCCCACGGCTTTGCCAGCGGCACTGTTGTTGCGGTTTCTCCGCAATCACGCTACAGCAGAGACAGAACCCCATCCCTGGATCTGATCTTGATGTCCCTGGAGCTTCGGCTGCAGGGGTCACGTTGATGCGTTGCCGACAATCCGGCTTTCCGCTTTTTCGCACGACAGATGGTTGGGCGTTGTTGCTTCCCCGGTTCGCCGGCTGGGGGCAGCCGCAACGATTGAACGCGTCCTCCCGGCCTGTCCCTGAGGTCCAGTTCGGTCTCCTCACCTCCCCTTACCCCTTTCGTTTCATGTCCAAAAAGCGCAAGCGGATCAGCCGCCGCCGGCTTGCCGGGCAGCGGGTTTTGGCCCATGTCCCCACATTCAATCTGGAGACTGGTTCCCACAAACCCGTCACCGCTGCCCGCCGCTATATCGCTGAACAAGCGCTGGTGCCGCCGGCCATCCTCAACGTGCGCCGCAACGAGCACACCACCGATCGCTTCTTCTGGGGTGAAAAGGGTCTGTTCAGCGCCCAGTACGCCGAAGAGAACCACTTCCTGTTCCCCTCGCTGCGATTGATCGTGGATCGCATCGGTGAGGACGTCCTGTTCGAAGGCATCGAAGCCCTCGCCGCCGACGATTGGGAGGAGATGGAGGAGTACGAATACGCCTTCGTCTGATCACGCAGCGGCAGCAGCTGCACTGCATCCAGACCAAACAAGCCCGCGGCAGCCCACGCAGCCGCGGGCTTTTTGCAGTCAAGCCAGTCATCACCCCGCATGCGGCGCAGCCCTCAAGCCCAGCACCGCGCCAAAAACTGACGCATCGGCCCGAACAGATCAGGATCGATGCTGTGGCCCCCCGCAAAGCTGAGCAGCTCGACCGTGGCGCCGGCCGCCGTCAGCAGGCGTTGCAGTTCGACGCTGGCCCCGTGCGGAACGACCGGGTCCTGCTCGCCATGGGTCAGCAGCACCCGCAGCGCCAGGCTTTCAGCTGGCTTGGCCGGCTGCCAGTCGGGATGCGGATAGCCGCTGCAGCCGATCACCCCCGCCAGGCCGGGCGGACGCCGCTCGGCCTCGCCGCCGCCGCTGGCCACATCCAGCGCCATGGCAGCCCCCTGTGAAAAGCCGAGCAGCACCGTCTGCGCCAGCGGCACGCTGCTGCCCAGGGCCGTCAGCCGCGCCCGCAGCTCGCCCAGGGCCGGCGCCAGCCCCGGCCAGCCGCCCTGCTGCAGGTCGTACCACTGGCGGCCCATGCCGGCCGGGTGCAGCTGGGGCGCCCGCAGGCTGACCACCTGCACCTGGGGCCCCACCAGCAGTTCGCCCAGATCGAGCAGATCGTCGGCATCGGCCCCCCAGCCGTGCAGCAGCACCAGCCGCTGGCTGGCCTGCTCTGGTCCGCTGACAAACACCTCGCCCCAGTCGGGCTGTTCGATCGCCATGGCGCAGTCGGGGGTGGTTGGGGCCACGTTGCCATGGTCGCTGCCAGGCCCCTTGCTTAGGTTGGCTGGTTGACCCCTTTGCTGCTGCCATGGCTCCCACGGCCCTGTTAAGCGTCTCCAACAAGGAGGGCCTGGTGCCCCTGGCCCAGGGCCTGCTGGCCGCGGGCTACGCGCTGATCTCCAGTGGTGGCACCGCCGCGGCGCTGCAGCAGGCTGGCGTTGCCGTCACCAAGGTCGCTGCCCACACCGGCGCCCCCGAAATCCTGGGTGGGCGGGTCAAGACCCTGCACCCCCGCATTCATGGCGGCATCTTGGCCAAACGGGCCGATGCGGCCCACCAGGCCGATCTGGAGGCCCAGGGCATCGACACCATCGATGTGGTGGTGGTCAATTTGTATCCCTTCCGCGAGACGGTGGCGGACCCGCAGGTGAGCTGGGACGCGGCGATTGAGAACATCGACATCGGCGGTCCGGCGATGGTGCGCGCCGCCGCCAAAAATCACGCCGATGTGGCCGTGCTCACCAGCCCCAGCCAGTACCCGGCCTTCCTCGAAGCCCTGGCTGGTGGCGCCGTGACCCCGGCCCTGCGGCGCCAGCTGGCCCTGGCGGCGTTCGAGCACACCGCGGCCTATGACGCGGCGATCAGCGGCTGGATCGCCAGCCGTCTGGCCGCCGAGCCGGACGCGGCTGCAGCAGCGCTGACCCTGCAGCTGCCGGCGCAGCAGAGCCTGCGCTACGGCGAGAACCCCCATCAGCCGGCCACCTGGTACAGCCAAGCAGGGGCCGGCTGGGGCGGAGCCAGCCAGCTCCAGGGCAAAGAGCTCAGCTACAACAACCTGATCGACCTCGATGCGGCCCTGGCGACCGTGCGCGAGTTCGGCTATGCGGGCCGCGGTCCCGGCGCAGAGCGCTTCCAGTGCGCCGCCGCGGTGGTCAAGCACACGAACCCCTGCGGCCTGGCCACCGGTGCCAGCGGCCACGACGCCCTGCAGCTGGCCCTCGATGCCGATCGGGTCTCGGCCTTTGGCGGCATCGTGGCGCTCAACACGCCGGTCGACCTGGCCACCGCCGAGCAGCTCACTAGCCTGTTTCTCGAATGCGTCGTGGCGCCGGCCTTTGCCCCCGAGGCGCGCCAGCACCTGGCGGCCAAGGCCAACCTGCGGCTGCTCGAGCTGGGCCCAGACGCCATCGCCCAGGCCTCGCGCCAGCACCTGCGCAGCGTGCTGGGTGGGGTGCTCGCCCAGCAGCTCGATGACGAATCCGTCAGCGAGGCCGACTGGCAGGTCGTCAGCCAGCGCCAGCCCAGCGCTGAGGAGTTCGAGGACCTGCGCTTTGCCTGGCGCCTGGTGCGCCACGTGCGTTCGAACGCCATCGCCGTGGCTCGAGGCGGCCAGAGCTTGGGCATTGGCGCCGGCCAGATGAACCGGGTCGGTTCGGCCCGCCTGGCGCTCGAGGCGGCCGGCGACCAGGCCAAGGGGGCGGTGCTCGCCAGCGACGGCTTCTTCCCCTTCGATGACACCGTGCGCCTGGCGGCCAGTCATGGCATCCGGGCGGTGATTCAGCCCGGTGGCAGCGTGCGCGACGCCGACTCGATCAGCGCCTGCGACCAACTGGGCCTGGCCATGGTGGTCACCGGCCGCCGCCACTTCTTGCATTGATCGGCCAGCAAGGCAGTCAGCAGCCGAACCGGCATGGCCAACGCTTCAGTTGCGGCACTGCCGCTGCGCATTGATGCCAATCAGATCAGGGCAGAGCAGGGTCGCAGTGGCCCGGTAGAGCAGTTGTTCATAGCCCGCAATCAAGGGCCTGCACTGGTTGTGGTTGGGTGGTGATTGCTCGGCCAGTTGATCAAACAGGCGATACAGCCATCGCAGCACCTGGTCGATGCGCGGGTCCTGCAGATTGATGCAATGGGGCCGTTGCACGAACAGACGGGCCTTGCGCGCATTGAATATCCGGGGAGCCAGGCTGGAGAGATGGACTGCCAGGGTCGTTGGATCGAGATTGAAGCCCAGCATGCAACTGGCGTCGTGGGTGGTGGCGGCCATGGCCTGGCCCGGTAAAAACAGTCCCTGTTGCCTGGGAATGCAGTGATAATCCTTTCCCGCAAGCCTGAATGTCGTTTGCCCTCGATCACTCAGAGGTAGCTCAACCAGGCACTGCGGGCTGTCAAACGTCTCGCCCATCTGTGGCAGAAACGCTGCCGTGGTGATCGCAATGTCTCCCAGCAAATACAAGGAGCTGCGGTGCAGATAGTGGCGGCTGTTACCAATCGCCTCGAAGCGCCTGAGATCGGCAATCAGGCTGATTTCGCGCGCCAGTGCGTCCACATCGCTTGACTCGCAGGCCGACTGCGGAAAGAAAAGACGGCGCTGGCGAACCCATCGTTGCTGCTCTGCTGTGTCGTCGCATCGAATCGAGACGCCCATGCCAATGCCTGCGTGGCACTCAATCACTGTTGGACAGGTTGGCTAAAGCGACCCAGCAACCTTGCGTTTGTTGTTGATCTTTACTGGTCGCTGCGCTCGTTCTGGGCGCCTGGCCCGTCTTGGCGGACGCACCACAGCTCGCTAGGGTTTGATTATTCCATCTTGAGTGTTGGGAGATGGCGCCATCCCAGCGTTGTACTGGGACTTTTCTTTTGCTCAATTCAAG
>VGQR01000212.1 GCA_016882345.1 Cyanobacteria bacterium K_DeepCast_35m_m2_023 | reverse complement strand
GGCGGACCGGCAGCTCTTGATCGTAAAACCGTGAAGTCTTCCTATGCCCCAAAAACGGCGACATCATTATTCGGGAATATGCAGCCGGATAAGTTGACTAGCCTTCTGGCGGAGGAAAAGGGCCAGCAGTCAGAGGGAGGTGATGGACTGTGGTCACGCTTTCTCTGGTGCCGCCCAAAAGAAACCGTATTTAGATGGAATCGTGATGGTGTTGATGTGACTCACTGTTTGCAGGAGCTGCTGGAGAGCGTCGATCAGCAGCTCCAGGGCTTTCGGTTAAGGCTCAGGGTTGATCAGGAGGTGATGGATGAATTTGTAGGCCCGTTATTTGAGCAATGGGCGTGGGATGGGATTCAAACTAATTCGGCTAGGGCTGCATTTTTGAGCAAGTTGCGTGGCTACACGATTCGGTTCATGGGTGTGTTGTTTCTGCTCGAAATGGCAGAGCAAAATGCGACGGGCTGGCGTAACTGGCTTAATACGCCACCTGAGGTGGAAGAATTTCAGCTTGAAGATGAGATCCTGTCAGAGACCATGTACAGAGCAGTTTCTCTAGCTTACTTCTACTTAGCGCAATGGGATGCACTGCAGCCAGAGGTGGCTCCCTCAGAAAATGACGGCACTCCTCAGTGGGTCGCCAAGTTCTTACGCAAGGTGAAGGACGGTGATCGGGAAAAAGTGACACCGCGGGACCTTGTGTCTTGGAGGTTGGATGGGCGGATTTCGACATCTTCTACAGCTCTGGCGGCTCTCAAGGAGTTAGAGGAGAAGTGGGGGCATGGTGTTGTCAAGCAAGGGCAGCGGAAGGATCAGTTCTGGTGGGAACCAGGGCCGATGGCAAGACTCTGAGGGGCTCCATCGGGCCCACGGCTGGTGGAGGCTCTGCCTTCATCGCCCAGGTGACGCTCTACTCCGCTGCCCTGGGCGTGGCGATCAGCCAGGCCTGCTATGCCACCGGAGAGAACCACGAGCGGGCGGTGCTGCACGACATCACGACGCTGCTGGCGATGGCCAGGCGGAGGCCTCAGCCCAACCCATGCTGAGACTTTGAATCAGCCCCCCCCCCGCTGAAGGGGGAGGGTTCCGACCCAGAGGGTGGGGCCTTCAACTGCTGAACTGCTGAACTGCTGAGGGCCCAACTGCTGAAAGGCAGATCGATTGCGCTGCATTGGATCTGGCCCAACTGCTGAACTGCTGAAGGGGGGGGGTTGAGCGGAGCGGTTTGGCGGGTGTGTGTGTCTCCGCGACAAAGACGGGTGGTGGCTTCAGCAGTTCAGCAGTAGATAAATAAATAAATAAATAAATAAATAAAAAACCTCTCTATGACAGGCTTTTGGGGGGTACGCAACTGCTGAAAACACGTTCAGCAGTTTTTCAGCGGTTTGGGTTTGCTCAGCAGTTTGTGAGCTGCATGTTCAGATCCATTGCGACCTCCACACCAGCCCCCTGCTGCTACCGCCTACCTGCCCACGACAGACTGTGTGTGAGACATTGCTGCTGAGACGTCGTGTCAACGGCGAGGACGATTGCTCGAGCGGAGCGCCAGTTGCGTGTCCTAGCGATGCGCAAGGACCACGGAATGAGCTTGCGGCAGATCGCTGCGCGGGAGGGCTGCGGAGTTGAGACTGCGCGGCGGGACATCAACAAACACCTGGCCAAGCTCGACGCCGCTTGCCTCGAGGGTGCCGCCGCGATGCGTGCTGAGCTTCTCGAGAAGTACGACGCCGTGCTGCAGACCCTCGAACACGAGGTGCTGATCAACGGCAACCTCGACCGTGTGGGAGACCTGCTGAAAACGACGGCTGAGATCCGGCGCCTGTACAGCCTGGACGTCCAGCCCCTCGGCCGCACCGAGCTTGCTCTGCGCAGGGCAGTGATCACGGAAATAGCAACAAAGCTCCGGGATCAATTAGCACCCGAAATGTTCGCTGAAGTTGCAGTCTTACTTACAGAAGATGAACCAATCCAACTCCTCGATGGCGTCGCTACTCCGGACGGAGATGCGCCGTCAACTCAACCGCCTCAACGCCGCCGATCGGGACCGGGCGCTGCGGAAGGCGCTGGCCTCGAGACACATCCGGGGGACACGCTCGGGGCTCGATCCGGAGCGGCCCTGCCCGTGGTGGTCACCGATCACCGCAGCTGAGCACCGCGCCTGGCTCGACGCGCCAGCGCCGGAGCCGATGACGTTGGAAGCCCTCGATTGCACCCACCCCTGGCGCCCAGGGCAGCCTGTGACGCTGATCACGGAGGGCATGCAGCACCTGTGCTGGGTACGACTAACGGGCTTCAGCTTCGGGGAGCGCTGGCTCGCCCCGGCAGGCGCTGTGTCCGAACGACGAGTCCATCCCAAGGAACTATCCACCCGCGATCCTCGATCTGTCTGGGGCGACCCTTTCGAGTTGCAGCTGGCCCAGGCCCTGCTCAGCGCCGAGACCGATCCGCACTGCGACTGGCTGGCCGGTCCCTACGACGCGGACGAAGAACCCGAGCTTGCTGAGCTCCACCTCCAGGCCCTTGAAGAACTCGCATGGCGTGCGGCGACAACGGACCCCGCTGGGCCAGCCCCCGCGCCGCAAACTCGAGTCCAGCGCGCCTGGACCCGAACTGATCGCGATGCTATGCGCCGTCTGGCCGAAGAGGCCGTTGAACCGGTCAACCTCGCGCCTGGGCGCTGAGACAACTGTTCAGAAAATAAGGTAAAATTGAACAGTTTCGAGCATGTGCCCAAGTGGCCGCAACGCTTCTTGCTCCATGTGTAGGCGCCACCCAGCTCGGCAATTCTGAACAGTCGACCAAGCGCAGCCACGGCTACCTGAGCGAGGCCGAGCTCGACACCCTGCTCAAAGCTGCCAAGGGCACCCGCTATGGATTGCGTGATCACCTCGCCGTGCTCATGGCCTATCGCCATGGCTTGCGGGCATCTGAGCTAGTAGGGCTCGAGTGGAGTCAAGTGGACTTCAACGCCGCAAGCCTTGATGTGCGCCGGGTGAAACGGGGTGTTCCCAGCCGTCACGACCTGAGCGGGGATGAATTGCGCGTGCTGAGGCGCCTGCAGCGAGAGCAAGTTCCAGGAACCCGGTTCCTGTTCACCAGTGAGCGGGGAGGCCCCTGGGCAGCGGTGTCGTTCTCTCGCATGGTCGAGCGACTCGGCGAGAAGGTACTTCCAGGGCGAGGGGTGCATGCTCACATGCTCAGACACTCCTGTGGTCACCACTTAGCAGCCAAGGGCATCGATACCAGGCGGATCCAGGACTACCTGGGGCACCGCCGGATCGACAGCACCCAGATCTATACGCAGCTCCAAAGCACCCACTTGCGTGGGATCTGGAGATAATATAAATAAATAATTTTTGCTTATTGGATTTATAATGCGATAAGATCAAAAAAGCAACGAATTGCCCGATGTGGACTGCGTTTCTGCCTTTTATTGTTCTCTTTGCCGCCAACGTCTTAATGCATCCAGCATTGGCTTCTAGTAAAAAGCTGACAAAATCACAATGCGACTCTGCGCTTGCAGATGCAAACAGTGTTTCTTCAAGAGTCGAGAAGCTAGAAAGTGATGCTGCAGAACTGGGAGAATACAAGGCGTACAGCTTTTATTCAACTACACAAAATGTAGATAGATTATTAGAACATGAAACTAAAAAGCAGAAAATTCTAAAGGAGATGTCTGCCCTTCAAGTTAAAGGAAAAAAAGCCATTGGTGTTCTACAAAGATGCATCAAGGAAGGCGTAAGATAGACAAGAGTTGATTACAGTGAAACCTTGCGATGAATAACTATCATTTTTGAAGTGAGTGACAAATCTGCTGCATGATTTGCTGGTAAAATTAACCTCTTAGAGTGGCTTGGTTGCTCCAAAACCAGAGCAGCGGCAGGCGCCAAATATAAATAGGTCCAACAAAAATATTTCCATCTTCTCTGCCTGAAGATTGCCAAGCCCCTCATCTAGCAGATATTCAAGGCCGTCATCCACGGCGAAGCCATCCGCAACATCGGCACAGCAAAACGGCCTCGGTAGGCGGCCTCCTGGATGCGCCTTGGCGCCCACCGGCTGCACCAGGGCGGCAGCCATTGAGCAGTGACCCCAGAGCCCGTGCCGATGCCTTGAGAATCTCCATCGGCGTGGCGCTTGCTGCGCTCAGGGGCGGCGGCGGATTGGCTTCTCGGTGCGGCCATCGGCAACCTCCTCGCCGCCCTGCTCCAGCGGGCTGACCTTGGGCGGTAGCAGCTGCCAGAGGTGCCGCCAGGCAGCGGTCATCTCCCAGGTCCAGCCAGTACCGGCGAGGTGGGAGACCTGGAGGCCCAACTGCCTGCGATCAGCTGGCATGGCAGCCAGGCCAAGGACGGCCAGGGCGGCGGATGCCACAGGGTCAGCTGCGGTTGCCTCTGGTCCC
>VGQR01000211.1 GCA_016882345.1 Cyanobacteria bacterium K_DeepCast_35m_m2_023 | reverse complement strand
CGCCAAGCGCACCGCAGCGGTGAGGTCTGCCGACCACCAAGGCAGCTGCTGCTGCAACAGCGCGGTCCCGGCCGGACTGGCCAGAAACTGCGCCACCGCAGCGGTCTTGAGCCCATAAGCCCGCACAAGGGCAGCCCTGAGATCCTGGGCCGACCAGCGCGATCGGCCCAAATCCTCGTTGAGGCGGCGGCTGGCGATCGCCCCACTGGCCGCAAAGCGCTGCAGCACAGCACGATCGTCACCAGCCTGGGCTTGGGCGGGTGCAACCAGCACGGCAGACAACAGCAGGGTGGCGACCCATGGGACGCCGCCCTGCCGGCGGGTTTGGCGCGCATGTCCGCTCAGGGCTCGAAGCACGATCGATCGTCCTGGAATCGCCAAATTAGGGGCAGGAGAGCCGACTTCAGGCCCTCCAGGTCCTCTCCCACCGCCGCCCAGGCCCACCCGTCGACAACCCCTTCGCAGGGACGCCTGACCGTGCCATCGCGGCGATGGGACAACACTCCGGTGGAGTGCTCAAAACACCAGTCCGCCAGTTCGTGGGCCAGCGAGCGCTGGCGCCATTTGATCACCGCCTCTTTGGCCAACCAGCTGCGCAGCACCGCAGCGCGATGGGGTTCGGGCGCCAGATCGCGCAAGTGCTCCAGCTCAGCTGGCGAAAAAAAGCGCCGCGCCAGGGATCGGGCATCAAAACAACGGCTGCTGAGCTCGAGATCCACCCCCACCGGCCGCGGCGCCCAGGCCACCAACACAGCACCGGCGGCATGGCTCAGGCTGACCGAGCCCAGACCCTCGCCCAGCAGGGGCGGTTGCCCTGGCGGACTCTGTAGGGGCACCAGGGCGGCCGGTCGCCCGAGCACGGTTTGCAGCAGCCGGCGCAGCGCAGCACGGCTGCGCCAATACCGGACCCGCAGCCGCGGCGACAGGGCCAGGCCCCAGTCCCGCTCCTGGGGCGACAGGGCAGAGTCGGGCAGCATCGCCTCAGCGACCTGAACTGTCGGCGGCACAATCCAGAGCTGCGGCGATGGCAAAGCGGCCCTTAGGCTCTCGTCATTGTTGCCTTGTCTGAACCATGGCCCTGCAGGTCGGCACTGTCGCCCCCGACTTCACCCTCAACGACCAGAACGGTGAGCCGGTGCAACTGAGCCAGCTGCGCGGCCAACGGGTGGTCATTTACTTCTATCCCAAGGACGACACCCCGGGTTGCACCAAGGAGGCTTGCAACTTTCGCGATCAGTGGAGTGCCTTCGCGCAGCACAACATCAATGTGCTCGGGATCAGCAAGGACGGAGCCGCCAGCCACAGCAAGTTCGTGGCCAAGTACGACCTTCCCTTCACCCTGCTCACGGACCCCGAGCCCTGCGCCGTCGCCGAGGCCTACGGCAGTTATGGCCTCAAGAAGTTCATGGGCAAGGAATACATGGGCATGATGCGCCACACCTTTGTGGTCGATGCCGAGGGGCGCATTGAACTGGCCTACACCAAGGTCAAGGCCGAGACCATGGCCGATGACATTTTGCGGGATTTGGGCCTCAGCTGAGTCCCGCCACCCGCGCCAGACCATCGAGGCATAGCCCCGGGGCCAGCCGCCAGGCAACACCGTCAACGGGTTCCGCGCTCCCCAGCAAGGGCGCCAGGGCCTCGGCATCACCGCCCGTCAGCCAACACTGCACGGCGGGCTCCTCCGTCCGCAGCTGAGCGGCTGCGCGCTGCAAGGCTCCGGCCAGTCCCTGCAGCACCCCAGTCACCATGGCCGCCCCGGTCTGTTGGGGCCAAGCCTCGACGCCGCTGGCGACCGGGATCAGCGCTGATGCTGGGAGCGCGGCAGTGCCCTGATGCAGCGCCCTGAGCTGCAGCGCTGCGCCCGCCATCAGACGACCCCCGCGGAACGTCCCGGAGCGATCCACCCAGGTGAGGCTCAGGGCTGTGCCGGCATCGGCCACCAGCACGGCGGTGCCGCTGCAGCACCAGGCCTCGTAACCAGCCAGCGCGCGATCGACCCCAAGCCAGGGAGGGCAACCAGCCAGGGGAATCTGGTCCAGGTGCAGTTCGGTCGCGGGGTTCAGGCCGCTTGGACGGGGGCCGACGGCCGCCCAGCGCACAGGGGGCGGCAGCAGCGGACCAGCGGGCGCGACGCTCTGATAACGGCGTCCATCGGCTCTGTCCTCAGCCCAATGCCAACGGCTATTGCCCACGAGCAACCAGCGGGACATCCCGCCGGTCACCTCAGATGCCCTCGCCCATCAGTCCGGGCAAGTGAATGCCGCACTCCTGCTTCAGACCGCCGAAACGGGTGGCGCGGCCTGTGACCGAACCGTCATCAGGCCCGCTGGAATGCCAGTCGCCCACCGTCGAATACCCCTGATCGAACAGGGGATGCTGGGGCAGGTCATGCTCCTGCATGTAGTAATACACATCGCGTCGCGTCCAGTTCAGCAACGGTCGCAGGGACCAGCGCCCCCGCACCGGATCGAGGGCTTGCATCGCCGCCCGATGGTCGGTCTGGCTGCCGCGCACGCCGCTGGCCCAGCAGCGCACCTGCCGATCCGCCAAGGCCCGATCGAGAGGTTCGACTTTGCGAATGCGGTGGTACAGCTCCAGGTCCTCGACGCGACCGCTTTCCCAGAGGCGGCCATGGCGGGCTTCCATGTGGGCCGGGCTGATCGCCCCTTGGGCCACATGCAGGCGCAGCTGCAGCTGTTCGCACAACTGATCGGCGTAGTGGTAAGTCTCGGGCGGCAGGTAGCCGGTGTCGACCCAAATCACCTGCACCGGCTGTCCTGAGCGTTGGCCGAGCTGGCTCACCATGTGCAGCAGCACGGCTGCCTGAATGCCAAAACTGGTGGTGAGGGCCAGACCATCGCCAAAGGTGGTCTGGGCCCAAGCCAGTTGCTGCTGAGGCGACATCGCAGCCAGCTGGACTCTGACCGCATCGAGATCGAGCGGCTGACCATGTCTGTCGGCCGGCAGGTCCGTGGCGATGGCGCTGAGCATGCGTGCATCATCGCTCTTTGCGCAGGTTGCTCGTTAGGGTTTCGGTTGCCGACCGAACAGCCACCGATGGTTCCTGTGGCAAGCGATCCAGTCGTGATCGTGGGCGGAGGCTTCGGCGGCCTGTACACGGCGCTGGCCCTGGCCCACCAACGCCGGCATGCGCCGATCCTGTTGGTGGAGCCACGGGAACACTTTCTGTTCCTGCCTCTGCTGTATGAACTGCTCAGCCACGAGCTGCGCCGCTGGGAGATTGCTCCCCGTTACGACACCCTGTTGGCGGGGCGGGGCATCGCCTGGTTGCAAGACCGTGTCACCCGCATTGACGCCGCCAAGCATCAAATCCACAGCGCCGGTGGCCGCACCTTGAGCTACGGCCAGGCTGTGATTGCCTCGGGCTCCACCACCCAGACCTTCGGGATCCCTGGAGCCGTGGAACATTGCCTGGGGTTTCGCAGCCTGGCTGATGTCGAGCGACTTCAGTCGCTGATTGCCGACCTCCGTCAACAGCACAGACCGCTGCAGCGGCTGGCCGTGGTGGGTGCCGGCGCGAGCGGGGTGGAGCTGGCCTGCAAGCTGGCCGACGAACTCCAGGGCGCAGCCCTGGTCGAGCTGATCGAGCAGGGCCCCGAACTGCTGCCGCAGGCCCGCGCCTTCAACCGCGAGCAGGCTGCCCTGGCGCTACAGCGACGGGATGTGCGGGTGCGCACCAACACCGCCGTGACCACCGTCGGCAGCGACCACCTGCTGCTGGGTCCCCAGACCGAACGGCTGCCGGTCCAGGGGGTGATCTGGACAGCCGGCATCCGCTGTCAGCCTCCGGCCCTGACGACAGCCGCGGCGGCGCCAGCGAGCGATCACCGCGGCCGACTGCGCTGCAGCACTGACCTGCAGGTGGCGGGTGCCGAAGACGTGTTTGCGATTGGCGACGTGGCCTGGGTCGACGACAGCGACGGATTGCCGCTGCCCAGCAATGCCCAGGTGGCCTTTCAACAGGCCGAGTGTCTGGCGGACAACCTGTGGAGGGCACGGCGGGGCGAGCCACTCAAATCCTTTGTCTACAAGGATCTGGGCGAAATGATGAGCCTGGGACGTCAGGATGCCAGCGTCACAGCAGGGGGGGTGACCCTGGCCGGGCGTGCAGCCTTTGAATTGCGGCGACTCGCCTATCTGACACGCCTACCGGGCCGTAGCCACCAGGCCCGGGTGGCGGCAGGATGGCTGAGCGACTGGTAGCAATGCCAACGTCCATCACGCCGTCAACACTGCCCTGGGCCAGACCCCAAGGCCTGTTGTTCGATGCCATGGGCACCTTGATCACGCTGCGTCAATCGGTGGGTTTCAGCTACGCGGCCGTGGCCCAGGCCCACGGCCTGAGTGTCGATGCCGCAGCCATCGACACGCTGTTTCCGCAGATCTA
>VGQR01000210.1 GCA_016882345.1 Cyanobacteria bacterium K_DeepCast_35m_m2_023 | reverse complement strand
AGAGACAAGCAGCGAGAGGAGTTGATTGTCTCGTTCAGCTGCCCGGAGGGGCCATGCACCGCAGGCGCTCTGCGCAGCAAGCTGTCGTTCACTCCTCTTCTGCAGCGCCAAGAGGGATGAGCTTGATCTGCTTGCGGCCCAGCTTGATCTCGAACTCGTCGCCGGGCTCCAAGCCCAGTTGGGCGGTATAGGCCTTGCCGACCAGCAGATTGCCGTTGAACTGCACCTTGGTGGCATAGCTCAGCTGCCGCCCCGGTCGGCCCCTGCCGCCGCGGCCACCGCCACCACCGAGGTTCATGCCCTTGGCCTCCAGCAGGGCCTCATAGAAGGCCGTGAAGTTCAGGCGCTCCGTGCCGTCTTTCTTGGTGGAGACGTAGCCGCAGCTGCGCACCAGATCAGACTTGGAGACATCGCCCAGCTCCTTGACTTTGGCGAGCAGATCAGCACCGGTCAGCATGATGAGGGAGTTGGCTGGTTCGACAGCCTCTTATTGCCAGGTCTGCCGGCATTGTCAACTGCCGTGGTTGCGATCCATCTGCGGTGAAGGCGGCACGGGAGTCAGCCACTCCGCCAGCTTGGTGTAACGCCTGCGGCCCAGGTGGTTCTTGACGGCCATGGCCAGGGCCTTCTTCTGGCCCACCAGAACCACCAGCTGCTTGCCGCGGGTGAGGCCTGTGTACACCAGGTTGCGCTGCAGCATCGCGTAGTGCTGGGTGAGCAGGGGGATCACCACGGCGGGGTATTCGCTGCCCTGGCTCTTGTGGATGGTGCAGGCATAGGCGGGCACCAGGTGATCGAGCTCGCCCCAGCCGTAGACCACTGCACGGCTGCCCGCCGTACCCGCCTCGCTGGTGGGGAACAGCACGCTCAGCTCACTGTTGTCGGAGTCGATGGCGTCGATGGTGCCGACATCGCCGTTGAACACCTCCTTCTCGTAGTCGTTGGCGATCTGCATCACCTTGTCGCCTGGCGCAAACCGCCACCCGAAGCGCTCCACCTGCTCCGTGGGGTCTGGGTTGAGCAGCTGCTGCAGCTCGATGTTCAGCGAGCGCGAACCGCAGCCACCCCGGGCCATCGGGCAGAGCACCTGCACATCCCCCACCGGATCAAAGCCAAAGCGTGCCGGGATGCGCTCGCCCACCACCTTGAGGATCAGGCTCACCGCCTGCTCGGGGGTCTCGGCCGGCAGGAAGTAGAAGTCACTGCTCGTGCCCTCGGGTGGGGAACGCAGGTCGGGGATGGTGCCGGCGTTGATGGCGTGGGCGGTGGTGATGATCCGGCTGCTGGCCGCCTGGCGGAACACCTCCGTCAGCCGGGTCACCGCCAGGGCACCGCTGGCGATTGCATCGGCCAGCACCTGCCCCGGACCCACCGAGGGCAGCTGGTCGACATCGCCCACCAGCAGCAGGGCCGCCTCTGGCGGGATGGCGGCCAGCAGCGAGGCCATCAACGGCACATCCACCATCGAGGTCTCATCCACCACCAGCAGGTCGCATTCCAGCGGCAGCTCGGCATTGCGGCGGAAGCCATAGCTGGCCGGGTCGAACTCCAGCAGCCGATGAATGGTTTTCGCCTCAAGGCCGGTGGCCTCGGCCATGCGTTTGGCGGCCCGGCCGGTGGGGGCGCAGAGCTGGATGCGCAGCTTCTTGGCCGCCAGGATCTGCAGGATGGCGTTGATCAGGGTGGTCTTGCCCACCCCGGGGCCGCCTGTGATCACCAGCACCTTGCTGGCCAGGGCCAGTTCAACGGCAGCTTTCTGGCTGGTGGCGAGCTGCAGGCCCAGGCGCTGCTCCACCCAGCCGATCGCCTTGAGCGCGTCGATGGCGCCCCAGGGCGGCGCCCCTTCCGCCAGCTCCTGCAGAGATTCAGCGATGCGCCGCTCATCGCGGTGCAGGTGGGCCAGGAAGATGGCGGGCTCGCCCGCCAGGGTGTCGGCCACCACCGAGCCCTCGCTGAGTTCCAGGTCGAGAGCGGTCTGGATCAGGGCGGGTTCGAGGGGTTCGCGGCGGCTGGCGCCGTTGCCGTCGCTCTGTTCCTGCGCTGGTCGTTCCACCGCCAGCAGCTCGCCCACCAGCTTGAGCAGCTCGGCGCTGGGCAGGCCGCAGTGGCCCTCGCCGCTGGCCTCCAGCAGCGCGTAGTTGATCCCGGCCCGCAGACGGATCGTGGCGGTCGGCTCGATGCCCAGCCGGGCGGCGATGGCGTCAGCGGTGCGAAAGCCGATGCCGCGGATGTCGCGCGCCAGGCGGTAGGGGTTCTCCGCCATCACCTGCACTGCGTGATTGCCATACGTCTTGAAGATCCGCACGGCCCGGGCGGTACCAACGCCATGGCTGTGCAGGAACACCATGATTTCGCGCACCACCTTCTGATCCGCCCAGGCCTGGGCGATGCGGCTCGCCCGCACCTTGCCGATCCCCGGCACATCGAGCAGCCGCTCTGGCGCCTGCTCGATCACCTCGAACACCTCGGCACCAAAGGCGGTCACCAGCTTGCTGGCGTAGATCGGGCCGATGCCGCGAATCATCCCCGAGCCCAGGTACTTCTCGATTCCCTCAGCGGTGGTGGGCGGCGAGGAGCGCAGGAACGCCGCCTTGAACTGCTGGCCGTGCTCCCTGCTGTTCACCCAGACGCCGCTGACCGTGACCCACTCGCCGGCGCTGATCTCAGCGGCGTGGCCCACCACCGTCACCAGGTCGCGGTGGCCACGCGCCTTGATGCGCAGTACGCAGAAGCCGTTGTCGGCGTTGTGGAAGGTGACACGCTCGATCGAGCCGGCCAGGACCTCGGTGCTCTGCATCTCGGTGGGTTGGGCGGCGTTGTCCGGCGTTCCGGAGGACTGGCCAGCGATCGGCTTGTTCATGGCTCCCCGCGATGCCACCGGAGAATGGTTGCAGGCAGCATGGGTGGAACACCAGGACCGATGCGACCGGCATCGGCATGGCCAGCACCGATGAGCGACCTCTCATGCTCGACGATGAATCGGATTACGACAGTCAGTGTCAACAGCTCCGCCAGGAGAATGCTGCTCTGCTCGGTGACTTCAGGCGTTGGCTCAAAAAGGCTGGCCTTGGCGAGACAACAATCAGAAGCCATTGCAGCAACCTGGACTTCTATCTAAATCATTTCCTTCTCTACGCAGATACGCTGACGGCTGCTGATGGGATTTGCTACGTCGGAGAGTTTCTTGGCGACTGGTTTATCCAAAAGGCGATGTGGTCCAACAAGACAACCGTCAAGGCCAATGCCGCCAGCCTCAAGAAGTTCTATGCCTTCATGGATGAACGAGGGTTGGTCAACCCTGAGGAGCTTGCCACGCTGAAACAGCAGATCAAGCACGAGCTGCCGGACTGGCTTGGGGCCGTCGAGAGATACAACGACCCGGATGTTGACTTTGAGGATGTCTGGCCGATCTGAGATGGAGTGCGTCCCGCAGCCACAGACGACCTCAATCGGACTGATGGGTAGCTCTGATTCGGTTGCCACGCCATGGCGTTTCGGTGCTCCGAACCCCGGTGGTAAGGCCCGAATCGATTGGTTCGGCTCGCCACTCCCAGGCCCAGGTTCACCGCGGCGACAGTGAGCGCACCAGGGGCGAGCGACAACCCCGCACCTGCAACCTTCGCCATCGGAACCATGCTGACCCACCGTTCCTCCACTCCTTTCGATCTGTTCGACCGACTCGAACAGCAACTGAGCCAGCAGCTGCAGACCGCCGAGCGCGTGCCTGCCGCTGAGGTGCATGAAACCCCTGAGGCCTACGAGGTGGTGCTCGAACTGCCTGGCGTCGACAAGGGCGCCATCGAAGTGAAGGCCACCGAGCGCACCCTGCTGATCAGCGCCGAGCGCCGCAGCCAGCGCCAGCTGGGCAGCCAGCCCGCGGAGTCCGACGACGCCAGCACTGGCAGCAATGCTCCCGTCCAGGCCGACAGGGTCCGTGGTCCACTGCTGAGCGAGTTCCGCTACGGCACCTGGAGCCGCAGCTTCCGCTTCCCGGTCGCGATCGAGCGCGAGCAGCTGCAGGCCGTCTACCGCGACGGGCTGCTCACTGTCACCGCCCCCAAGGCCCACAAGGTGAGCACGGTCACCGTGCAGGTGGAGGGCTGATGACCTGATGCCTTCCCTGGGCTGCGGCCCTGATTCATGAGAACCCCTGCCCCCGGCTTTGGCTGGGGGCTTTCTGTTGGGCCGGCCGAGCCCGGAGACATTGGGATCAGCGGCGCAGCGACTCGCAGGCCTCTCCGTCGCGGTTGCTGTCCAGATACGTGTGGCCCTGGCGGAGCAGCTCCTGGGCGCGGGCATTGGAGCCGATCTCCATGCAGCGGTAGCGGCGGCCGCCGGGGGTGGTGCCATCGGGGATAGAGGCTGAACGACGACCTCGCCTGAAGTCCCAGGGACGGGTGATGCCGCCGGGCACC
>VGQR01000209.1 GCA_016882345.1 Cyanobacteria bacterium K_DeepCast_35m_m2_023 | reverse complement strand
GCTCAAGCAGGGGGTGGTCGAGGCCTCGGTCAATCCTCTACCGGTCACCTATGCCTTCAAGTTCTACGAGGTCCAGAAGTACGTGGCGCTCACCGGTCACCTCGTCGAATACGCGATGCTCATCTTTGGCGATCCAGCCTGGAAGCGCATGAACGAGGCCCAGCGCAAGTGCGCTACCGAGATGGCGCAGGTCTACGCCGAGCAATCCACGAAGGCCATCGTGGCGCAGGAGGACGGACTGCGAGCAGAGATGACGAGCAAGGGCATGATCCAGTTCACCGACCCGGACAAGGCCGCTTTCCAGCGTGCCACTGCAGGTGTAATGGACGATCTTATCCGCGAAGGTCAGTTCAGTCGTGACTTGGTGGAGATAGTCAGGGCGATTCGATAGCCTGCCCAAGAACTGGCCCTGTAGATTACTGCCATGGGTGACGCTGCCTCCACAGAGGAGGCAGCGTCTTGGCCAACAGACTTCAGCCCGGGAGACCTGGGCCTTGAGGATTGGGTCGGCATCTCCGCGCTGCTGGCTATCATGGCAGCGATGTCGGCGGGTGTCTTCTGCCGCTACGTTCTCAACGACAGCCTGAGCTGGTCCGAGGAGTTCGCCCGCTACGGACTGATCTATGTGACCTTCATAGGGACCTCGACCGCGATCCGCCGGCGTACTCATGTCCGGGTCGACGTGATCGACCTCATGCTGGGAGACAAGACCAAAGGAGTACTTCGGTTACTCATGGACGCGCTGTGCCTGCTGTTCCTTGTTTATCTTTGCTGGCGAACCATACAGATCATGGGATTCCTTGAAAGCTCACGAAGTCCTGCGATGCAGATCCCGGTGAACTGGATCTACGGCGGGATGCTGGTCGGCTTCGCCATGGGAACGCTGCGGCAGCTGACGCTCATCGCGAACGATCTCAAGGGGCTGCGGACATGATCCTGCTGCTGGCGTCACTGCTTTTCCTGCTCCTCCTCGGGATCCCTGTTTTCGCGGCGCTGGGCATCTCCTCGGCCGTCTACATGCTGGCGTACGACATCCAGCCGTTGATCGCCGTCCAGCAGATGTTTGCGGGGATCGATCAGTTCCCACTATTGGCCGTCCCCTTCTTCGTCCTCGCAGGCAACCTCATGAACGCAAGCGAGATCACCGACCGGATCTATCGGTTCGCGACCACGGTCTTCGGTCGCTTTCGAGGAGGCCTGGGACATGTCAACGTCTTCGGCACAGCCGTGGCCGACGCCAGCGGTCTCGGTACCATCGAGATCAAGGCCATGCGCGAGGAGGGCTACGACACGCCCTTCGCAGTCGGTCTCACAGCTGCCTCCGCGACGCTCGGACCGCTGATTCCCCCAAGCCTAGCGATGGTGATCTACGGGTCAGTGGCTTCCGTCTCCGTCGGACAGCTGTTCGCAGCAGGTATCGTGCCCGGCCTGCTGCTGGCCTTGAGCTTCCACGCGATCGTGCACGTGCTGTCGGTGCGAAGGGGCTACCCCAGGAGCGAAGCCTGCTCGGTGCGGGAGGTGGGAGTCGCGCTTGGCCGCGCCATACCTGCGCTGTTCACGCCTGCGATCATCATCGGGGGATTGATGGCCGGCGTCTTCACGCCGACCGAGGCGGCCGTTGTCGCGGCGCTTTACGCGCTCACTCTCGACCTGCTGCTCTACCGAAACATGGATTATCGGACGATCATCCGCGTCTTGTTCGACACCTTCGAGACCACGGCTGTGATCATGGTGATGGTCGCATGCTCGGTCGTGTTCGGTGCCATCCTTGTCAGGGAACAGGTTGCACAGGACTTCACGAGGCTACTACTGCAGATCGCCTCAGAGCCTTGGCAGGTGATGCTTGCGCTGAACGTCATGCTCCTATTCGCCGGAATGTTCCTGGACACTATCGCCATTATCCTGATCGTCACTCCGGTCATCCTGCCGGCGCTTCAGGCCTCGGGAATCGATTTGGTTCAGTTCGGCGTTGTCATGGTGTTGAACCTGATGATCGGGCTGATCACCCCACCCGTGGGTCTGCTGCTGTTCGTGCTAGCGCGCATTGCTCGCCTGGACTTCGCTGCGACAGTTCGCGCCTGTATGCCTTTCATCGTACCCATGCTGCTGGTGTTGCTGCTGGTGGCGCTGGTGCCTTCCGTGTCCCTCTTCCTGCCCGAGATCGTCTACCGCAACTGACCCATCAAGGAGTGACCATGCCCCGGATCATCGATCTTTCCCTTAAATACGAGGATAGGATGCCTGCGCACAAGGGCCTGCACAAGCCCTTCGTGCTTCCCCATCTGACACACGAGAAGTGCAAGGAGCAGAACCTCGGAACTCCGGAGGATCCGCTGACGTTCGCCACCAGCTTCTTCGCGATGAACGATCACATTGGCACCCACGTCGATGCGTTCTATCACACCAATCCCAAGGGTCAGACCGTGGACCAGATGGATCTGGCGATGTTCATGGGAAAGGCGGTCTGCCTCGACCTGCGCCACATCCCTGACCTCGGTGACATCGACGTCAAAGACCTCGAGGAAGCCGAGGACAAGGCTAGGATTCGGATCGACGGCCACATCGTCCTGATCTGCACCGGTCTGCACGCCCGCTACTACCCCGACGACAAGGTCTCACACACCAATCCGGGAATCACTTATGCAGCCACGCACTGGCTGGCCGACCGGGGTTCGAAGCTACATGGTGTGGAGGGCCCCTCGACGGACAAGCCGACAGACCCCACATTTCCGAACCACCGCGTCTGCCGAGACCGTGGCATCACTCACTATGAGTGGTTGTGTAACCTGGAGTCGCTGATCGGTCAGGGCGAGTTCCACTTTCAGGGCATTCCCTTGTTCATCGGCGGCGGGTCGGGATCCCCCGTCAGGGCTCTAGCTTTCCTCAACTGATTACGCTGGTGAACGTGAGCGCTGATCGCGAGCTTTGCTTCCTCCCGGCGAGCGCCCTCGCATCGCTACTGCGCTCAGGTCGGCTCTCGTCTGTGGAACTTGTGCGCAACGCCCTGCGCAGGCTGGACGAGACCGAGCCTCTCCTCAATGCCTTCGTCCATCGAGACGATGATGGCGCGATGGAGGCAGCCATAGCAGCAGACAAGATGTTGGCTCGAGGAGGAGACTTGCCTCCTTTTCTTGGGATCCCAGCCTCTGTCAAGGATCTGATCGAGGTCCAGGGGATGCCGTGCTCCTATGGCTCCCTGACCATGACCGGGTACGTGGCTGCAACCGACTCACCAAGCGTCGCAAGGCTCAAGCGTGCCGGGGCAATCATCATCGGTAAGACAAGCACCTCGGAATTCGGCTACCGCGGCTACACGGCCAGCCAGGTTCACGGTGTCACACGCAATTGCTGGAACACTGACCGTACGCCGGGCGGCTCCAGTGGCGGCGCTGTCACTTCCGTCGCCGCCGGAGTGACACCGCTGGCGCTCGCGACCGATGGCGGCGGTTCGATCAGAGCGCCCTGCAGCCTGACCGGCCTCGTGGGCATCAAGGCACAGTTCGGGCGTGTGCCCGTATACCCCCCAAGTGCAACTCTGACGCTTGCGCACGTCGGCCCTGTGGCCCGAAATGTCTCGGACTGCGCCATGTTGCTTCGGCTGATCGCGGGACCTGATGGCCGGGACTGGACTTCGCGACAGACTGTCATCGCATCCGCTGGAAGAGCTTCCAAGCCATGGAATCGGTTGCGGGTGGCCTTTAGCCCGACTCTGGGCTACGCACGTGTTGCACCCGAGGTGGCTGCCATAGTGCACGAGGCGGTCAGCGCTCTCGGCGGAGTCAAGTTCATCGAGAATGTGTGCGAGGACCCTGCTGAGATACTAGCCACGGAATTCATTGGCGGCTGTAGCGCACGGCTGGGCGATGCCGTCGAGCGCTCGCCGGAGAAGATCGATCCGCCACTGTTGGCGGCAATTGAGGAGTTCAGACGCCGCTCAGCCGCAGATATCATGCATGTGCTGCGGACCCGTGCAAACTTACGGGACCATATGTACCGGTTCTTCGAGACTGTGGATGTCTTGCTTACGCCGACAACGCCCAGCAGCGCTTGGCCGATCGATCGCAGTGTTCCTCCAGGCCTCGAAAATGCTAAGGCATGGGTCTTCTTCACTTACCCGTTCAATCTGACGGGACAGCCGGCAGCGTCGATACCCTGCGGATGGACTCAAGAAGGCCTGCCGGTCGGGCTGCAGGTGGTTGTCAAGCCAGGACAGGAGGCATTGCTGATCAAGGTGCTTGGCTTCCTCGAGGCGCAGCTTGGCGTCCAGCGGCGAACTCCCACTATCTAACTGTCATGATCCCTGCGGGCCGAGAGCACCCGGGATCATGGAAGACACTTGTTGGTGCGCAAGGCGGGGCTGCAAGGCGTGCGCAGGGGCAAATCGGTGCGGACCACGATGCCAGACACTTCTGCGCCGTGTCCACTCGATCGGGTCA
>VGQR01000208.1 GCA_016882345.1 Cyanobacteria bacterium K_DeepCast_35m_m2_023 | reverse complement strand
ATCAGGGGCTGGAGCCAGAGCCAGGGCAGCGGCTCAGTTCAGCCCAACGCTCCCTGTTGCAGCAGGCTCTGCTGAGCTATCTCATGGTGGGCGGTTTTCCGGAGGCCCAGGGGTTGGAGGCGCGATTCCGCGCCCATTTGCTGGCCGGCTATGTGGACAGCACGGTGCTGCGCGATGTGATCGAGCGGCACAACGTGAGCCAGCCCGTGGCCCTGCGCAGCCTGGTGCGCCAGCTGCTTGGTCAGAGCGGCGGCCGCTTCAGCGTGCACAAGCTTCATGGTGATCTGCGTTCCCAGGGCTTTGCGATCGCCAAAGACAGCGTCCATGCCCTGGTGGATCACCTCGAGGCGTCGTTCCTGCTGCAGCTGGTGCCGTTGGCCAGCGAATCGCTGCGGCAGCGCCAGAGCAACCCCCGTAAGGTCTATCCGATCGATCCCGGGCTGATTGGTCTGTTCGATCGTCGCGGCCAGCGTCAGTTGGGCCAGCGGCTGGAAACGGTGGTGGCCCTGGAGCTGCTGCGCCGAGGGTGCGAGCTTGGCTACGGCCTGACGGCCGATCGCCAGGAGCTGGATTTTGTGGCACGCCATGGCGATGGCACGGTGCAGCTGGTGCAGGTCTGCGCCGATCCCAACGACCCGCTCACGCTGGCGCGTGAGCTCAGACCGCTGGCGGCGGCGATGCAGCTCTATGGCGCCGCCGCTGTGGACCTAGTGGTGCTGCATCCGCCTTCTGGCCCGGTCGACCTTCCCGCCGGCGTGCGGCTGCGGCCGGCGCTGGAGTGGTTGCTGGATGGTGGCGCGGCCACAGCCCCTGCGGTGCCTGCCTAAACCGCCAGCACCGCAGCGTTGGCAGCGCTCTGCTGCTGGCTGCGCTGGGCTTCGCTGAGGCCATCGGCACCGGGGATCTGGGCGGCCATCTGCGCGAGCCAGCCCTTGAGCTCCTCGAGCTGCTTGTCGGCGGGCAGCACCCCCAGGCCCCGGGCCAGCACCTTGGCGGTGGCGGTGCTGCCGGCCTGATACACCAGGCGGCCGTGCAGGTGCTGGGGCAGGCCCTGGCGCAACAGCCGGAAGGCCGGCTCCTCCATCGGGGTCTCAAGGGCGATGTTGGGCTTCTCGGGTTTGATGCGCGCAAAGCCGCAGCGCTTGGCCAGCAGCTTGAGCTCCATCAGCTGCAGCAGGGCGATCACCGGCGCCGGCAGGGCGCCGTAGCGATCGACCCAACCTGTGGCCAGTTCCAGCAAGGATTCCCTGCTGCCGCAGTCGGCTGCGGCCCGGTAGGCGGCCATCTTCTCGTCGTTGTCGGTGATCCAGTCGCCGGGAATGAAGGCCGTGATCGGCAGGTCGATCTGGGTGTCGTCGACCTTGGGGATGTCCTGGCCCTGGATCTCGGCCAGGCACTCCTGCAGCATCTCCATGTAGAGATCGAAGCCGATCGTCTCCATCTGGCCGCTCTGCTCGACCCCCAGCAGGTTGCCGACGCCGCGGATCTCCATGTCACGCATGGCCAGCTGGTAGCCAGAGCCCAGCTGGGCGAACTCCTGGATCGCCCGCAGCCGCGCCCGTGCCGCTTCGCTGAGCGAGGCATCGCCCGGATAGAACAACCAGGCATGGGCCTGGATGCCGCTGCGGCCCACCCGGCCGCGCAGCTGGTACAGCTGGGCCAGGCCGAACTTGTGGGCGTCCTCGATCAGGATCGTGTTGACCCGCGGAATGTCGAGGCCGCTCTCCACAATCGTGGTGCAGAGCATCAGGTCGGCCTCGCCGGCGTTGAAGGCGACCATGGCGCTCTCCAGCTCGCCTTCGGCCATCTGACCATGGGCCACCAGCAGCCGCAGGCCCGGCAGCATGGCGCGCAGCTGGGAGGCCACGTCCTCGATGCCTTCGACCCGCGGCACCACATAGAAAATCTGCCCGCCGCGGTCCAGCTCCTGGCGGATGGCGCTGCGCACCGCCTCCTCGTCGAGGGCGGCCAGGTGGGTCTTGATCGGCCGGCGCAGCGGTGGTGGTGTGGTGATCAAGCTCATCTCGCGAACCCCCGAGAGGCTCATGTAGAGCGTGCGTGGGATCGGCGTGGCGCTCAACGTCAGCACGTCGACGTCCTTGCGCAGGGCCTTGATCTTTTCCTTCTGGTTCACCCCGAAGCGCTGCTCCTCATCGACCACCAGCAGGCCCAGCTGCTTGAAGGTCGTGCCTTTGCCCAGCAGCTGGTGGGTGCCCACCACCACATCGACTGAGCCAGCGCTCAGGCCGTCCTGAATCGCCTTGCGCTCGGCGGTGGTCCTGAAGCGGTTCAGCAGGCTCACCTTGAGCGGGTAGGGGGCAAAGCGCTCGCTCAAGGTGCGCCAGTGTTGCTGGGCCAGCACCGTCGTGGGGGCCAGCAGGGCCACCTGCTTGCCGGCGGTGACCGCTTTGAAGATGGCGCGGATCGCCACTTCGGTCTTGCCGAAGCCCACATCGCCGCAGACCAGCCGGTCCATGGGCTGGGGCTGCTCCATGTCGGCTTTGACATCGGCGATGGCCTTGACCTGATCGGGGGTGGGTTCGTAGGGAAACGAATCCTCCAGTTCGGTTTGCCAGGGGCCGTCGGCGGGGTAAGCAAAGCCCGGGGCCTTGTGGCGCTCGGCGTAGAGCTTGACCAGATCGAGGGCCACCTTGCGGATGGCTTTTTTGGCCCGCTCCTTGGCCTTGCTCCAGGCGGTGCCGCCCATGCGGTTGAGCTCGGGCGGGGCCTCGCTGGTGGCGCGGTAGCGGCCCAGGCTGCCCAGCTGGTCGGCCGCGACGCGCAGCAGGCCATCGGCGTACTGGACCACCAGGTAGTCGCGCGATTCGCCGCTGATGGCGAGCTTCTCGAGCTTGAGAAACCTGCCGATGCCGTGGTTGCGGTGCACGACAAAATCGCCGGGCCGCATCTTGCCCGGGTCGACCGTGCGGCTGGTGGCCTTGCGGCGGCGGCGCACGTAGCCGCTGGCCGCCAGGCTGTGCTGGCCAAAGAACTCCCGGTCAGTGATCAGCACCAGCTTCCAGGCCGGCAGCTGCAGCCCCTCGAGTTCGGCGGTGCCCCGGGTCTTGAGGGCGACCGGGGTGTTCTGCTCGATCAACCGCTCGATCGCTGGGATGTCGCCCGGGTTGGGCACAAAGCGGGCATTGCAGTCGTGCTCCTCCAGCAGGGCCGTGGCGCGGCTGGGCTGGGCCGACAGCAGCCAGACACTGGCCCGATCCCGTTGAAAATCCTTGATCAGAGCCGCCAGCTTGCCAAAAGCGTTGGGGTAGGCCGGCACCGAGCGGCTGGCCAGGTCCAAGCTGTTGGGGTGGTTGTCGCTCTCCTGCAGCTCGGCCAGGTCGAAGCCGGCAAAAGCTTCTGTGGCGTCGGCCAGGGCGGCAGCGGGCTCGCGGTGCAGCGCGGGCGGCAGCGGCGCCCCCAGCTCGGCTTCAACCTCGCTGTGATGACTCAGCACATGGTCAAACCACTGCTGACCGTGGGCCAGGGCGGCGCGGCGCTCGTCGAGGGCGATCAGGGTGTTGGCTGGCATGTAATCGAGCAGGGATGCCGGCCGCTTCCAGGCCAGGCCCATCAGCCGCCTGAGGCCCTCGGGGGTGCCGCCCTCGAACAGCTGCTCCAGCGCCTCGGGGCTCAGCAGCGCCTCCAGGTCGGTGGGCATCGCCTCACGTAGGGCTTCAGCGATCAGGGGCCCGTACCCACAGGGGGTCAGCCGCACCACCGCGATCGCATCGAGGGAGCGCTGGGTGGCGGGATCGAACTCGCGCAGCTTTTCGAGCTCTTCGCCGAAGAACTCCAGCCGCACAGGCAGCTCGCTGCTCACCGGAAAGACATCGACGATGTCGCCGCGGCGGCTCCAGCTGCCCTCCTGTTCGATGCTGGTGACCCGCTCGTAGCCCAGGCGGGTCAGGGACTCGCCCAGCTGCTCCAGATCAAAGCTGTCGCCCTTGCGCAGGCTCAGGCACTGGGCCTGCAGGGCCGCTGGAGGCGGCAGATGGGGCTGCAGGGCCCGTTCGGTGGCGACGATCGCCAGCGATGCCGGCCCATCGAGCAGCTCGCTGAGCACCTGCAGCTGGCCCCAGGTGATCTCGCTGGTGGCTTCGAAGGCTTCGTAGGGGCTGGCTTCGCTGGTGGGATACAGCTGGCAACTCGTCCAGCCCATCAGCTCCAGCAGGGCGGCCCAGCGGCCGGCCTCCTCGAGCGTGGGCACCACCACCAGCAGCGGCGCCTGGCGCGCGCCAGCCAGGGCACTGCTGATCAGGGCCCGCGCCGCCCGGCCGCCGCCCCCCAGGCGCAGCCGCTCGCTGCGGTCCATGCGGGCCGCCACCTCGGCTGTCAGGGGCACCTGCTGCAGCTGGCGCACCAAGGCAGTGAGGGGCATGGGCAACACGAGCGAAGGTCCGATCTTCGCAACTGGTCTGCAGCAGCTGCCGTCGGGGCCTGATCGGCTC
>VGQR01000207.1 GCA_016882345.1 Cyanobacteria bacterium K_DeepCast_35m_m2_023 | reverse complement strand
TACCGATGTTAAAATCACCGGTGATGTGAGTCATGAGAACGGCAAACCCGTTCGATCTCTCGTCTAACCGCTTGTGGATTTCCTCGTTTGGTAGTTCCTTGAACTCATCGATGACGTTACGGGTCCACTGGCAGAACGGGCTTTCGACGTCGTACTTCGCTGTAAATGTCACCATATGAGCATGGTAACACACCGACCTGCGGGTTTGCACAAGGACGGTCAATCGATTTTTTGTAACCGACTTTCAAACGTCCACCCAGTCTTTCCACAGTTCGATATCACTCTAATGGACGGGTCTCGGATCGACTGTGTTTCATCTATTTCGATTATGATCAAAGCGCCTTGAAAGTTAACATAACCGCTGTCTCTCGACAGGTTCGACCCAGGATCTTGTCTCAACCAGATTCCTCCGGAGAAGCCCGGGTTGACACCGACAAGTTCGCCAACAATGAACCGACTTCTCATACGCCGATTATAGCCCCGCTACGGACAATAGAAAATTTTCACTTGTTCGTTTTTGGCTTACCCATCTGATCGTAGCTTTGACTATCTCCTTGATAGTTCATTTGGTAATTGGGCGTTGAGGGCTCGTGACCTTGGTCCAAGTCTTCTTCATTAATTTCAGATTCTTCTAGATAAGCTTGCACAACTTCTCTAATCATTCGACGAAGTCGAATCTCATCTAATTTTGAGTTCATAGTTTCAATAACTATAACTTAAATCCGAAGAAAGGAAGTATATGTATTAAGTGTGGCATCAGATCCGCTGTCGGGGTCGAATAGAAGCGCGGTCGTGGATCGAGAATTTCCTGTCGTCTATCCCGACATAGAGATGCCAAGAGGGACTCTCGTGAAAGTGCTACCGCTCGGCGGTGCGCTATGGATCGACAAGCTCTGCGTTTTTGTCGGTTGGCACTCGTTGAAATACCACGGGCATCCATGGTGCTGGGTTGTCGATAGAGACGGACAGAAAACCTTGTTACCCAGGCAAGCTCTTGATATAATCTCATACCCTAACGATCACAAGGGCGATTAGAATCTTCAATCACAGAATGTACAAGAAAAGTGGAAGGCAACAAACACGTTAAACCAGAATACAAAACGATGATTGATGAGTTTGGGAAGAAGCCTAGGTAGAGACCCAGCATGGCAAAGTTTACGGACATTCCAATCCAGACCGCCGGTGTGGCGAGTCCGAAAGAAAGAAGCTGACTCGTCGTTATCTTTTCTTGTTGGCGCGTTAACGACAAGTAACCCGTATACCCAACCGTGAAAACAAGGCTCATCGCCCCTGCAACACCGACAACCTTGAGTATTGATAACAGATCAATCCCCAGAACACCCATACAAATAACTATATTCTTCGACAGACCAAAATACAAGTTTTATACTCAGTATATTTTACTGTCCAGAGGAATATGCTCCAACTATCCTCACGTAATCAGAATACGTCCATCCGACAATGTCGCCCACAACAATTCTAACTTGATGGTACTCCTGCGGCGGATCGAAAGCCACAACTTCAATCACGATGCCCGGGACGTCGTCGTCCCAGACCACGTCGATCGGGTCTTCTTCACGTTCAACCTTGTCGGGGGTCGTATACAAAAACTCGCGGCCGTCGATCGGAAGTACCAAGTCTCCCGTTCCGACCAACCGCTTCGACCTAAGTTTCACAGCGAATAACTATACTTCCGTCGCTGATAATTCACCAACGAAACCTAACGCCGCCGGCGGCACCGTTCGGCAACACGGGCAGCGGCACGGCGGCGGGACTAGTCAGCAAGATCCGTATTTTCGCCTCGACAGGAGACCGCCATCCACCTGTCTTTCTCTTTTCTAGGACAAGAGGCACCGCAAAATCGATCTCATTGTCTCGAAGTCCGCCGACTTTCACAGGCAGCGGTTCTATTCGAGTTGCTGGAGAATTTGCGATCGTCCCGCCGCATGCGCTCAGGATGAGCATCGTCACGATGGTGAATGATCTCATCTTCACGATAGATAACTATGACGCTCCACCCAAAGAGGCTCAACGAGTGTGAGTCGTGCGCTCATGTCGGGTGACAATATTGAGAGCCTTGCTGATTTCTTCTCTGCTTGTCAGTGGAACTGCATCGATAATTGCCTGTATCACTTGAGCTAGCTCTCTAGGATCATCAATGCTAGATAAAGAACTCAAAACGCCCGGAGCGTCGTGCATCCTGCGAAGAATAGTAGTTCCAGTAGCGGTACGTTGGTGTCGACTCCCTACGTTCTTTAGATCTTCTTTCAAGACTTCTCTAACCAACTGCCGCAGCGCGCTCATTCGCATCTTCATGGATCTTAAGTATGCGCGAAAAGAAAAACCTACTCTTCGCCCTGCAACCTGTCTAGTCCGATCTCTCTTACGCTACGAGCAAAAAATATCGTTACTAACCCAACAGGTATCGCGATCCACATCGTGGACGTCTTCCAGGCTTCCCAGGTAAATTCATGCCAATCGAGTACCCATCCGATAAAGAAAGCCCACGTTCCAAAGAACAGCGTGTAAACGGGAAAGACAATCGTCGCGAATAACACTTGCGTCAATCGGGGGAAGAACACAGCTAGCAACAAGCTACCAACGAACGCCCAGCCGGCCCCAAACAAATGCGCCGTCCCCCAAGCCAGCAACCATCCGATCATCAGACTAGATTATACCACACACAACCAGATGTATTAACGACCATATACCGACATGTAACGTTCACCTCGATCGCAGAGCATCGTGACAACGATGCCAGTCGGATTGTTCGCGGCGATCCACTTCTCCGATGCCACCAGGTTCGCTCCTGAACTAATACCCACCAAAAGTCCAGTCTCCCTGGCGAATCGCTTCGCCCTCTCGATCGACTCCTCGGTAGAAACAACGATGACCTCGTCCATGTCGCTCTGCTTCGCCAGGAAGTCTCGACCGTCACCGATGCCCTGGATTCCATGAGGAGATTCGGCGGGGACGACCATACAAATCTTCGGCAAAACTTTGTTGTCCTTCATGAATCCATCATGCGTCCGTGTGTATCGCCTGATACCCTCGATCGTGCCACCAGTACCAGACCCGTGGACGAATGCCGCCCACTGCTCGTTCATCAACCACAATCTCATCGATATCTCTGGACCTGTCACAGACCGATGACACTCTACGTTATCCGGATTGCTGAACTGGCACGGCGACCACGAACCTGGATTGGCGACCAAGAATTCGTCTCGGGCTCGAATCGCTCCCTCAAAGTCGCTCGGCGCTACCTCAACGACTTCGGCTCCATAGACGCGCATCATCTGTTTCCTCTCTTCCGACATGTTGCTCGGCATGAAGATGACACATCGCGAACCCATCGCCGCCGAAACTGCGGCAAGAGATATACCAGAATTTCCGCTTGTCGCCTCGCACACCGTCGTTCCCGGGATCAGGACTCCATCCTTGATCGCCTTATCGACAACATACGAGATCATCCGGTCCTTGACTGACCCGGTTGGATTGTATGTCTCCAACTTCGCGTACAATCTATCAGACACTCTTATCAGCGGCGTGCCGCCGCAATTCTTTTTGAACTCCACACGAACCTCGACAGATTATAACGCAACCTTGAGCGGATGACAAAACAAAAGTTGCCGGATGAACTCTCAGTAGCCAAAGTCTTTTTGAAATCTCTGACTGCCTGCTTTGCGCAACCACGCCTCGAAGTCTTCGCGGTCGAGTTTCTTCTCGTTTTCAAGCTCGTCTACAACTTTTTCGTGAGCAGAGAGCAGCTTCTCGATCTGTCCGCTGTCCAATTCGCCACCTTCGTACGCGACGTCGAGCAACGGATCGGGCCCACCCGAACTGTCGATGTTACCCTCTTCGTCGTACTTGATAGGCTTCTGAAGTTCGCAGTCGTCTTCTTTGTTGTCTGGCGTCAACGTGCCCGACTCATCATCAAGGGGAATACCCTTCAATCCTTTCGTTGCCGCGCCCTTCCACGCCCCAGCCGCCTCGCCAGACGTGTAGTGTCTGTCGGGCATCAGACGGTTGCTCGGGGTGAGAGAATACCCCAACCCGTATAGGATCTTTCCCAATCCTCGACCTGCGATCGACGTCACCTCCCAGGCACCATTGCACGGAAGCTCAGGCTGTTGAAACCTGGCATAACCCTTGACGATGCCGGTATCGTCCTCGTCGTTCAAAAAAGAATCTGTCATGAATGCGGTGAAGTCGTCGAAGACGCCGGCGGGAGAATACAGGATCACTTTCTTGACCGCTGTACCGAGGTGGCTAGACTCGTCGTACGTGTATAGGGCCAGTTCATCACGACCCAACATCTTTCTTATCATGTCCCTCAGTTCACTCAACCGAATCTTCATGGTGAATAACTATACGATGTGCCAATTAAGATTCGTCTATCCAGCTAATTTTGTAGACCTTGATGTCACCCAGACCCACTACTTCTTTTTCGTAAGCC
>VGQR01000206.1 GCA_016882345.1 Cyanobacteria bacterium K_DeepCast_35m_m2_023 | reverse complement strand
CCGCGGCTGCGGCGCCCCTGGAGCCCTGGGCGGTGGCGGTGGCGTTGGTCGGAGCCCTCAGCACGGCGCTGGCCTATGTGAGCGTTCGCTCCCTGCGTCACAGCGAGCATCCGCTGGTGATCGTCTTTTATTTCCCCTTGGTGGCGCTGGTGCTGATGCTGCCGCCGGTGCTGCTGAACCCGGTGTGGCCGACCCCGTTGGACCTGCTCTCGCTCGTGGGTGTCGGTGTGTTCACCCAGCTGGGCCAGGTGTTCCTGACCCAGGGCCTGATGGCCCTGCCGGCCGCTCAGGCCACGGCGATCAGCTATGTGCAGGTGGCGTTTGCGGTCGTCTGGGGTTGGTTGCTGTTTGGCGAGCCCCTGGCGGGAACGACGCTGGTCGGGGCCTTGCTGGTGCTCGCCGCCACCCTGATCAGTCAGCGCGGCTGGCGGCGGCTCACCCCTTGATCGGCAGAGGGTCGATCAGCCATTGCTGCGGTTCGTCGGGGTGCTCGGGTTCGATCGGGCGGGCCAGGCGCCAGCTCTGGCCCCGTTCCCCCCGTTGGAGATAGATCTCAAAGGGACTGTCGACGCGGATGGGATCGGCCGCCAGGCGCCAGTCAAAGCGGCCGGCGAGTCGCAGGCCGCGTCCGTCACCGATGGTGATGGCCTGCTGCTGTTCGATGCGGACGCGGCTGACCTCGGGAGTTCCCGGCGGCTCGAGGCTCAGGGCCGTGGCGATGGCTCCCTGGGTCAACTGAATCTGCAGGGCCAGTGCATGGAGCAACGTCGTCCGCGGCGGTTGGGCCGCGCCACTGCAGCCGCCAAGGCCCAGGGGAAGCAGCACCAGCAGCAGGCTCAGCAGCAGCGCCCGCCACCAACTGCGCCAGCGCAGCCCTAGGGGTGCGGCCGCCTGGCTGGCTGGTTGCGGCGGGGTGGCAAGGGTTGGCACGACAGGCAGCATGGATGCCGATGGGACGCCTTCATGATCGGTTGGCTGCATGGACAGCTGCGCGATTCCTGGCAGCAGGCCAACCGCTGCGGCGTGCTGCTCGAGGTCCATGGAATCGGCTACGAAGTTCAGCTCAGCCGACGCCAGTTTGCCGCCCTGCCCGCCATGGGCCAGGGGTTGAGCCTGCACATTCAGCACAGCATCCGCGAGGACGCGTGGACCCTGTTTGGCTTTGCTGAGCGCTGCGAACGCGATCTGTTCCGTGATCTGGTCGCGGTCAGTGGTGTGGGACCGCAGGTGGCGCTGGGGTTGCTGGGGCAGCTGGAGCCCCAGCAGCTGGTGCGGGCGATCATCCATGCCGATCTGCGACTGCTGAGTCAGGCCCCCGGGGTTGGAAAACGCACGGCTGAACGCCTGGCGGTCGAATTGCGCGTCAAATTGCAGCAGCGTTATGGGGACTGGGCCAGCACCAGCGGCGCTGGCGAGCCCGACCCGTTCACTGGCGAGACCGTCATCGCGCTGGCGCCCGAGGGCCGCGACGAGCTGCAGCTGACCCTGGCGGCGCTCGGCTATGAGCCGCTCGAGATCCAACGGGCGCTGCGGGCCGTGGCCCATCAGCTCGATGCGACCGCCCAGGTCGATACCGACACCTGGATCCGTGTCGCCTTGCAGTGGTTGGCCCGAGACTCCGCCTGACCCAGGGTCGTAAGATCGACGTTTGCTGAGAACGGGGACGCCGCGGGCGCCCTGAGTCGCCCATGCCGCTCACCACCACCAAAAAGCAGGAACTGATCAACGGCCACCAGACCCACGGCACCGACACCGGGTCAGTGGAGGTCCAAGTGGCCATGCTCAGCGAGCGCATCAGCCAGCTCACCGGCCACCTGCAGGCCAACAAGCACGACTTCTCGTCCCGTCAGGGCCTCCTCAAGATGATCGGGCGCCGCAAGCGTCTGCTGGGCTACCTGCGTGGCATTAGCCAACAGCGCTACAGCCAGCTGATTGCCAAACTCGGCATCCGCGGCTGAGATCGATCGCCATGGCGGGCAAAGGTCTCGGTCCCCAGCCCCCTGAGGGCCTGTCCCGGGGTCAGGGGGGAGGGCGGTCCAAAGCCAAGGCGTCCCAGGCCAAGGCCACGCCTGGCGGCTCCCGTCAGGGTGCGCGCAAGTCGGCTTCCCGGCAGGTCATCCCTGATGCGGTGGCCAATCGCATGGCCCGACGGATTGCCATCGCCAGCGGCATCCCTTCGCTGGCGGGCATGGCTGTGTTTGTGGTGAGTTACGTCCTCGTCAGCCGACACATTCTGGACATCCCACCCGGCATCACCCTTGTGGCTTCAGGGGGATGTTTTTTGTTGGGCGTGGTGGGTCTCAGCTATGGGGTTCTGTCCGCGAGTTGGGAGGCCGAGCCCGGCAGCCTGTTGGGCGGCGAGCAGATCGGCCTCAACATTGGCCGGTTGCGCCAGTCGATCCGGGCGATGCGCTCAGGCGGCGGCCCGCAGGGCTGAGCTCACCCGTGCAGCAAAGGCTGCGGCGCTGAGGGTTTCCAAGGCCGCCACAGGATTGTCGACACAAAACTGTGAGCCCAGCCGCACGTAGCGGGATTGGTGGGCGCCCTTCACCAGGGCGATCACCGGCACCCGCGTCCCCGCTTCCTCGAGGGCTGGTTTGTGCCGGGTCAGACATTCCCTGAGCCGGTGCTGGATGGCGATATCGGCGGCCTGATCGGCAGGCAGTTCGACCATCAGCAACTGCAGGTCGTCAATGCTGCTGCAGTGGTCGACGATCAGCTGCACCCGTTCGTCGCGACGATCGACGCTGGCCCACAGCAGCAGGCGTGCATCGACCATCAGGTGATCCGACAGTTTGGCGTAGCTCTTGGGGAACACCACGGCTTCGCAGCTGCCGCTCAGGTCTTCGAGTTGCAGCACGGCCATGCGGTCGCCCTTGCGGGTGGTCACCACCCGCAGTTCGTTGACCATCACCACCGCACTCACCTTGGCTTTGTCGGCCAGTTCTTCGAGGCTGGCCAGCGCGATCGGCGAGAGCAACTGCAGCGGTTTGGCCAGCTGCTTAAGCGGATGGTCGGACAGGTAAAACCCCACCAGCTCTTTTTCGAGCCGCAGCCTTTCCTGGCTGGGGTAGTCGTTGACGGCGGCTGCTTTGGGAGCTGAAGCGCTGGAGGCCACCGTGGTGTCATCGCCACCCCCACCCAGCAGGTCCAGCAGGTTGCCCTGGCCGCTGGCCCGGTCGCGGGCGCGCGAGCTGGCCCAGTCGAGCACCAGATCCAGATCGGCCATCAGCTGGGCCCGGTTGCCCTTGGGCTCGAGGGCATCGAGGGCACCCGAATGGATCAGCGCTTCAAGGGCGCGGCGGTTGAGCTGTTGGCCCGGGATGCGATCGCACAGATCCGCCAGCGAGCCAAAGGGCCCATCGGCCTGACGCGTTTCGAGCAGCTGCCGGATCGCGCCGTCGCCCAGGTTGCGGATCGCCGAGAGCCCGAACAGGATTTTGCTGCCCACGGGGGTGAAGTCGATGCCCGACGCATTGACGTCGGGAGGCATCACCTCGATCCCCATCGCATTGCAGTTGGCGATGTAGCGCTGCACCTTGCTGCTGTCGCCCGCATTGACCGTCAGCAGGGCCGCCATGTAGGCGACCGGATAGTGGGCCTTGAGATAAGCGGTCTGATACGTGACGGCGCCGTAGGCCGTCGAATGGCTCTTGTTGAAGCAGTATTCGGCGAACAGCACCATCTGCTCGAACAGCGATTCGGCGAGCTTGGGGTCGACGCCGCGCTGGCTGGCGCCATTGACGAAGATGCTCTGGTGTTTTTCCATCTCGCTTTTCTTTTTCTTGCCCATCGCCCGCCGCAGCAGGTCGGCCTCGCCGAGGGAGTAACCGGCCAGGTCCTGGGCGATCTTCATGATCTGCTCCTGGTAGACCATGATTCCGTAGGTCTCTTTCAGGATCGGCTGCAATGTCTCGTGGGCGAAATCGATCGCTTCGCGGCCATGCTTGCGGTTGATGAACTTGGGGATCAGCCCGGCATCCAAAGGCCCTGGCCGATACAGCGCCAGGATCGAGGAGATGTCCTCCAGTGACGAGGGCTTGAGGTCGCGCACAATCTGGCGCATGCCGCTCGATTCGAGCTGGAAGATCCCCTCCAGATCGCCGCGGGCCAGCAGGGCGTAGGTGCCTTCGTCATCGAGGGGCAGGGCGTCGGGGTCCACCTGCTCACCGGTGCTCTCGGCCACCAGATCGATGGTCTTGTCGATCATCGTCAGGTTCTTGAGCCCCAGGAAGTCCATCTTCAGCAGGCCCATCGACTCCACGTCTTCCATGAAGTACTGGGTGATCACCTGGCCGTCGTTGTTGCGTTGCAGGGGCACCAGCTCATCGAGCGGATCAGCGGCGATCACCACGCCAGCCGCATGCACACCGAAGGTCTTGTTGGTGCCTTCAATGCGCATCGCCAGATCGACCCAGTGCTTGACCTTGGGGTCGTTCAGGTACTTCTCGCGAAACTCAGGA
>VGQR01000205.1 GCA_016882345.1 Cyanobacteria bacterium K_DeepCast_35m_m2_023 | reverse complement strand
CCGATCACCCTCTACACCCTGGGGGAGCAGTGGTGGGACCTGTGCGCCGGCCCCCACGTGGCCAACACCAGCGAACTCAACCCCAAGGCCTTTGAGCTCGAGAGCGTGGCCGGCGCCTATTGGCGCGGTGATGAGACCAAGGCCCAGCTGCAGCGCATCTACGGCACCGCCTGGGAAGCCCCCGAGCAGCTGGCCGAGCACCAGCGGCGCAAGGCCGAAGCCCTGCGCCGTGACCACCGGCGCCTGGGCACCGATCTCGACCTGTTTTCCATCGAGGACGAGGCCGGCGCCGGCCTGGTGTTCTGGCACCCCCGCGGTGCCCGCATGCGCCTGCTGATCGAGAACCTGTGGCGCGAGCTGCACTTTGCTCGCGGCTACGAGCTGCTGTACACGCCCCACGTGGCCGACATCAGCCTGTGGAAGACCTCGGGCCACCTCGACTTCTACAGCGAGTCGATGTTCGGGCCGATGCAGGTCGATGAGCGCGAGTACCAGCTCAAACCGATGAACTGCCCGTTTCACGTGCTGACCTACGCCAACACGTTGCGCAGTTACAGGGAACTACCGATTCGCTGGGCCGAGCTGGGAACCGTGTACCGCTACGAGCGCCCGGGCGTCATGCACGGGTTGATGCGGGTGCGCGGCTTCACCCAGGACGACGCCCACGTGTTCTGCCTGCCGGATCAGATCAGTGATGAGATCCTGCGGATCCTCGATCTGACCGAGCAGATCCTCTCGACCTTTGATTTCCGCAGTTACGAGATCAACCTCTCGACCCGGCCCGAGAAATCGATCGGCGAGGACGCGGTGTGGGAGCTGGCCACCCAGGGGCTGATCGAGGCCCTGGACCGCAAGGGTTGGACCTACAAAGTCGACGAGGGCGGCGGCGCCTTCTACGGCCCCAAGATCGACCTCAAGATCGAAGACGCGATCGGGCGGATGTGGCAATGCTCCACGATCCAGCTGGATTTCAACCTGCCTGAACGCTTCAAGCTCGAGTACGTGGCCGCCGACGGCTCGCGTCAGCGGCCGATCATGATCCACCGCGCCATCTTTGGCTCGCTGGAGCGGTTCTTCGGGATCATGACCGAGAACTACGCCGGTGATTTTCCTTTTTGGTTGGCGCCTGAGCAGATCCGGCTGCTGCCGGTCACCGACGAGGTGCGCCCCTATGCCGAGCAGGTGCTTGCCCAGCTAGAGGCGGCAGGCGTGCGCGCCACGATCGACCACAGCGGCGATCGTCTCGGCAAGCTGATTCGCAATGGCGAACAGATGAAAATTCCTGTGCTGGCGGTGATCGGCGCCAAGGAGGCCGAGGCTGGCACCCTCAGCCTGCGCAGCCGCAAGGATGGGGATCTGGGCAGCGTCGCCAGCGCGACTGTGGTTGCCGCTGCCGCCCACGCCAATCAGGATCGGAGTGCCGGCCTCACCCTGGCGGGCTGAACCCCTGTTCGTCTGACTCCATGACGACGCTGCTGGCTGGCGACATCGGCGGGACCAAAACCCTGCTCTCGCTCTACCGCCTCGTCCCTGGCGGCGCCCTTGAGCTTGTGGCCAGCCAGCGCTACCCCTCAGTGCAATGGCCCGATCTGGCGCCGATGGTGCAGGCCTTTCTGGCCGACCATCCCCTGGCCGGCGCTGGCGATGCCGTGCCGGCGGCGGCCTGCCTGGCGGTGGCGGGGCCGGTGCAGGGCGGCTGTGCCCTTCTGACCAACCTGCCCTGGCAGCTCGATGAACAGCAGCTGGCGGAGGCAACCGGCATTCCGGCCGTCGAGCTGGTCAACGACTTTGCGGTGCTGATCTATGGCCTGCCCCACCTGCAGGCCAACCAGCAGGCGCCGATCCGCGCAGGCCGCCCCGACAGCGCCGAGCCCCTGCTGGTGCTTGGCGCCGGCACCGGTCTGGGTGTTGCGATCGGGGTGCCGACCCAGGCCGGCCTCAAGGCCGTGCCCAGCGAAGGCGCCCATGGTGAGTTCTCCCCCCGCAGCCAGGGCGAGTGGGAGCTCAAGCAATGGCTTGGCAGCGAGCTGGCTCTGCAGCGGGTCTCGATCGAACGGGTGGTGAGCGGCACCGGGCTGGGCTGGGTGGCCCGCTGGCTGCTGGCGACCACACCCCAGGGTCAGGGCCATCCCCTGGCCGCGCTGGCGGCTGATCAGGGCCGGGATCTGCCGGCGGCGGTGGCGCAGGCGGCGGCGGCTGGAGACCCCCTGGCCAGCCAAGCCCTGGAGCTATGGCTGTCGGCCTACGGCAGCGTCACAGGCGATTTGGCCCTGGCGGCCTTGAGCCGTGGCGGCGTCTGGCTGGCCGGTGGCACCGCTGCCAAACTGTTGCAGCCCCTGCGCCATGGCGGCTTTACGGCGGCGTTTCTGAACAAGGGCCGCTTGGCTGCGGTGCTGGAGGCGATGCCGATCACGGCCATCACCGACCCGGCCGTGGGCTCGTTCAGCGCCGCTTGCCGAGCGCGCATGCTGCTCGGCTGACACACTGGCCCGAGCTGAATCGACTCCATGGCGCGCCCCAGCATTGGGAAGGGCGTGGTGGTGCATGTGCCCGCCACCACCGCCAACCTGGGTCCCGGCTTCGATTGCCTGGGAGCCGCCCTCGATCTCGACAACGTGTTCGAGTTGCGCTGCATCCACGGGGGCAGCGAGCGCTTCGATCTGATCATCGAAGGCAGTGAAGGGGCCCATCTGCGCGGGGGACCAGACAACCTGGTGTACCGGGCGGCGCAGCGGGTCTGGCGCGAAGCGGGGCTCGAACCGGTGGCCCTCGAGGCCCGCGTGCGCCTGGCGGTGCCGCCAGCCCGCGGACTGGGCAGCAGTGCCACGGCGATCGTGGCCGGCCTGGTCGGGGCCAATGCGCTGATGGGCGAGCCCCTTAGCATCGAAAAACTGTTGGAACTAGCGATCGACATCGAGGGGCACCCCGACAACGTGGTGCCCTCGCTGGCGGGTGGGCTGTGCATGACCGCCAAGGCTGCGTCCCAGCGTTGGCGGGTGGTGCGCTGCGAGTGGTCCCAGGCGGTACGGGCCGTGGTGGCGATCCCGGCGATCCGCCTGACCACCAGCGAAGCCCGCCGGGCGATGCCCAAGGCCATCCCGATCCCCGACGCGGTGAGCAACCTGGGGGCGTTGACCCTGTTGCTGCAGGGGCTGCGCACCGGCAATGGCGAACTGATTGCTGATGGCATGCACGACAAGTTGCACGAGCCGTACCGCTGGGGCCTGATCCAAGGTGGGCGCGACGTCCGTCAGGCCGCCCTGAAGGCCGGAGCTTGGGGCTGCGTCATCAGTGGCGCAGGCCCCAGCTTGCTGGCGTTGTGCAGCCCCGAGACCGCCGAGGCGGTCCAGGCCGCGATGGTCGAGGCCTGGCACGCGGCTGGCGTCGAGTCGCGCGCCGAGGCGTTGGCGCTGCAGACCAAGGGCAGCGCCTGGCAGGCCCTTCCCGATCGGAAGTGAGTACTTCTACCCATTGGGTGAGGGTCCGCTGATAAATTCCGCAACAGTGATCAGGGACGGATGGACGCGACTTTTTCGGCTGCAGCTGCGTCCTTCCCGTGGTTGACCCTGATTGTGCTGTTGCCGACAGCAGCAGCCCTGGTGATGCCGCTACTCCCCGGTGACGGCACCGACCCTCGACTGCCCCGCAGCGTGGCCCTGGTGGTGCTGCTCGTTGACTTTGTGCTGATGCTGGTGGCCTTCGGCCGCCACTACGACACCAGCCTCTCGGGCCTGCAGCTGATCGAGCGGGTGCCCTGGGTGCCATCGCTGGGCCTGGAGTGGAGCCTGGCCGCCGATGGCCTCTCGGCGCCCTTGGTGGTCCTCTCGGGTCTGGTGACGTTGTTGACCGCTGCGGCCAGCTGGACCATCGCCCGCAAATCAAAGCTCTATTTCGCCCTGCTGCTAGTGCAGGCCTCGGCCCAGGCCTTGGTGTTCCTCTCCCAGGACTTCCTGCTCTTTTTCCTGGCCTGGGAGCTGGAACTGGTGCCGGTCTACCTGCTGATCGCCATCTGGGGCGGCAAGCAACGCCAGTACGCCGCCACCAAGTTCATCCTTTACACCGCCACCGCTTCGCTGCTGATCCTGTTGAGCGGCCTGGCCCTTGCGCTCAACGGCCCCTTCACCTTCAACCTCTCAGAATTGGCGGCCCGTTCCCCTGGCGGCACCCTTGGGTTGCTCTGTTACCTGGGCTTCCTGATCGGCTTCGGCGTCAAGTTGCCGATGTTTCCCCTGCACACCTGGCTGCCCGATGCCCACGGCGAGGCCAATGCGGCCGTGTCGATGCTGCTGGCTGGCGTGCTGCTGAAGATGGGCGGCTATGCCCTGCTGCGTTTCAACGTGCAGATGCTGCCCGAGGCCCATCTGCAGTTGGCGCCGGCGCTGATCGTGCTGGGCATCGTCAACATCGTCTACGGCGCACTCAATGCCTTTGCCCAGGACAACGTCAAACGCCGCATCGCCTGCAGCTCGGTG
>VGQR01000204.1 GCA_016882345.1 Cyanobacteria bacterium K_DeepCast_35m_m2_023 | reverse complement strand
GTGGTGGGCCGTCCACCAGCTGGGGCCCATCTGTCCGGCCGATGCCGCCAGCAGCGAACCCAGCCACCACACCAACCGCGGTGCCTGGTAGCTGCGATGAGCGATCAGGCGGTGATAGATGGTCGTGATCGCGAGCATCCGCACCAGATAGAGGAACACGGCCCAGAGCAGCGCAGACCACCCCAGGCCGTTCAACAGCAGCAACAAGCAGCCAAGGTGGGCGAGGCCGATGAAGACGGGGCCTAGCCCATGAAGCAACCGCCGTCCTGAACCATCAACACGGGCTGCCGAAATGAAGAACGTCAGAACGGGGACTCAATTGATCACGCTAACGGCCGGCCCATCGCCCAGGCCTCAGTGCAAGGTCCTAGCGCCGCCACAGGCCCAGCCACTCATCGGTGCGCTCGGGCGCAGAGCCTTGCGCTGGCTCCCACACGTGCCGCTGCAAGCCAGCTGTCGCGAACTGCTCGGCCACGGCATTGGCATCACTGCCCCAGGGCGGCCCGCCTGGGCGAGGGTGACACCAGAAGAGGCCGACAAACCAACCGCCCGGGGCCAGCAAGCGCACCACTGTGTCGCAGTAGGCCTGGCGCTGCGCGGGATCAATCGCGCAAAAGCAGGTGTGCTCCAGCACGCCCTGCAAGGAGGCTGAACCGATCCCCGCGGCCGAGAGGGCAACGGCATCGAACAGATCGGCTTGCAGCCAACGCAGCTGGGGGCGATCCGGTGTGTGCAGGGCTTGGGCCCGCTGAAGAGCCTCGGCGCTGAAATCGAGCCCGATCACCTCAAAACCAAGCACTGCCAGCAACGCCGCCTCATGGCCTCGTCCGCATCCGGGGACCAGCACCGGCCCAGGGGGCTGGGGCGAGCGTGCATCGTGGCGCCAAAAGCTCTCCAGCGGTGGCGCCGCCCGTCCAAGCTCCCAGCCATCGCGGCCCTGGCGGTAGCGCTGATCCCAATCGCTGGCAGGCATGGTGCTGTGCGGGACAGAAGAACAAACCAGTGGGCACTCAAGACGAACAGCTGTAGTGCGTGATGCCACCGGCGTAGAAGAAGGTGGGGGGCCGCAAGCGGTCGTACTTGGCGGCCAGCTCTGAAGGCAGAGCCTCGTAAGGGCGGCTGAACACCGTCTGCAGCTCCCGGATCAAGCTGGTATCGCCACGCTCGGCAAGCTCGTAAGCCGGCGCGATCAGCCATTCGCGCCAGGTGACGGCAGGGTTCAGGCGTTTCATCGCCTCAGATGTCGCCTGACGATCACCCTGAGCGTCGACCTGTTGGAGCCAGCGCTGCAGCCACTCAGCCCAGCGTGCATCGAGGGCCTCCGGACTCGGTCCATAGACACTGTCCTGGATCGTGCTGAGGTCCTCAGGGATCTCAGACAGCCGGCGGAACAGGATCGTGTAATCAACCTTGGTGCGCACCATCAGCTCGAACAGCGCATTGACCAGCTCAGGGTCGTAGCGATCGAGCCCAAGCTTGCCCGCCCACATGGCCTCGAGCTGGAGTTGCATCGCTGCTGCAAAGCCATCGCGAAGAGTATCGAGACGATCCAATGCCTCTGCATTGCCCGCCAACAACGGCTGCAAAGCAGTCCAGAACATCTGGTAGTTGGCTTCAGCCGCCTGCGGTTGATTGAAGAAACAGAAATGTTCGCCACCACCAGTCCATGGCTGAAAGAGCGGATCGAACAACTCGCAGAAACCAAACGGGCCGTAGTCGAGGGTGTAGCCGCCTGCGGCGCAGTTGTCACTGTTGAAGTTGCCCTGGCAGTAGCCAACCCGCATCCAATCGGCTACCAGCGCGATCAGCCGCGTGCGAAACAGCGCCGCCAGGACCACCACCTGATCAGTGAACGGCAACTCCGGGTCGATCTCGCTGCGGTAATTGCGGGCGATCAGATGGAGAACGATCTGATGCAGTTCACCCATGGCACCGGGGTGGGCATCCCTGCGCACGCGCCGTGCAAACAACTCCAGCTGGCCCACCCGCAAAAACGATGGCGCCACGCGCGTTGTGATCGCCGCCAGATTGTCTACCAGCACATCGGGATCGAACGAACTGGAATGGGCTGTGTACCAGGGACGACGCACGGTTTCACTGCGCGAACTCACCAAGGTCAGCGAGCGGGACGTCGGTACCCCCAAGGCATGCATGTACTCCTGCGCCAGAAACTCCCTGACGCTGGAGCGCAACACAGCGCGACCATCGGCACCGCGGCAATAGGGGGTCGGGCCGCCGCCTTTCAGTTGCAACTCCCAGCGGCTGCCGTGGAAGAGACCCTCAAACACAGAGATCGCCCGACCATCGCCGTAGCCGTTGCCAGTGCCAAACGGACACTGTTGGGTGTACTCGGCCCCGTAGATCGACAAGGCGTAGCCGGTGGCCCAGCCGTAGGGGCGCATGGGCAGGACTGCCGCACCCATGTCGCCTGAAAACAACTGCACAAACTGCTCGTCGCCGACAAGCGCAGCTCCCAAACCAAGTTCGGCAAACAGGTCAGAGCTGTGGGCCAGCAGCTCGGGCTCTGGCAGCGGCGTGGGAGCGACCGGCACGTAGTGGCCTGAGAACACCTGGCGGGGCCGATGGTCGCGGCCATCAACCGTCGCCTGCGGATCCGCCTGCAGCTCCTCGAGCAGCGAATAGTCGGCCCGCTGTGCAAACTCCGCGAAGGTGGTGATCGGCACTGGTCGCTCGGGTGTTGCGCAGCATCCTGGCGCGTCTGGCGCAGGGAGCAGTGGGTGTTCGGATCAAGCCTGATGCAGCACCCGTTGCGGATAGGGGATCTCGATGGCGTTGGCGGCGAAAGCCTCCCAGATGGCCTCACGCACCGCAATGCTCACCACCGTTCCCTCCATCGGACGGGCGATCCAGAACCGTACGGCGTAGAGCACGCCGGAATCGCCATAGTCAAGGATCAGGGGGATCGGAGCTGGCTTCGCCAGCACCTGGGGGACCACAGCGACGGTTTGAACCATCAAGGCCATCACGTCGCGTGGGCGGTGGCGATATGCCGCCATCACCTGAACCTGGCAGCGACGCATGCCATCGCTCCCGGTAAAGGTGGTCGTTGTGGTCGAAAAGAACAACTGATTGGGGACCAGCAGCTCGGTGTTGTCGCGATCACGCCACAGCAGGGCTGCCCGCAGACCCAGCCGACGCACCTCGCAGGGGTCTTCATCGATGTACAAGACCTCACCAGGGCGCACCGAGCCTTCGAATAGCAACCACAACTCGCTGATGAAGTTGGCAATCACCTCCTTGATGCCAAATCCCAACCCAACCGAAAGCCCCCCGGCGATCGCCAGGATCGCGGTGCGATCAAATCCACTGTGATCCAGCGCCCAGATCAGCCCAAAACCAACAATCGTGTAGCGGATCACAAGCGTGAGACCGCGTCGACTGCCCTCAGTGAGATTGAGGACGCGCCCCAACAGCAGCGACAGCACCATCGCCAGGGGCCCGGAAGCCGTCATCAAGAGGTACACGATCGCCAGGCTCCAGCACAGTTGGCCCAGATTCAGGACCGTGCCGAACCAGGTTCCCAACGGCACCATCGACAATTCATCCAGGTTGTCGACCTTGTTGATCAGCATCAACAGCACAGTGATCAGCAGGAGGGGCCTCACGAGCCCTGAATCGATCTGTTGCAGCACAGTGGCGGGCACCAAGGCCCCAGGCGGTGACGGATCCAATCGATCAGCGCCCACCAGCCATAGGCACTGGCCAGAAACAGCGCCAGACCGATGGGACTCCCCGACAACCCCAATAGCGTCGTGGCCGCTGCCACAACCAACAAACTGAGCAGGCGGCGTCTGCGGCGCCAGGAGGTGCCAGGTGGAAGCCGCCGGCAAACCACACTGATCAGCAGCACCGGCACCACCGTCACCAGGATCTGCAGTTGCACAGGCCCTCGCACCAGATAGCCGGTCCAGCTACCGCTCAGGTCCCAGAGGGCTGTCATGACAACCCTCCCAAGATCCGGATCAAAGCAGGCTGGGTCTGTTCCGGAGTGCGTTGGTTGAAGATCAGCTGCAACAACATCTGGGTGATCAGTTCAAGTCGCGGATCCCCTGATCTGAGGGGATTGCTGCTTCCATAGGGCGCACGCGACTGCTGCTCTGAACGGATCAATGTCTGCAACACCGGCGAATGGCTCGCTGGTATCGACACATCGCGACTCACCGGCAGCATCTCCTGGGCCTAGAGCGTGAGAAAGCGCTGCATCGTGGGCGTGAGGCTGAGGCGGACGAAGGCTTCGGCAATTCGCTGCTGTTGTGGGTTGGAATCGGGGCCAAAGACCCAGAGCCGGTAGCGCAGCAGCGGCGTTGCTGCACCTGCGGGACCGCTCGGCAGCACCGCAACCCCAAGGCGGTCGCCGAGTGCCTTGCGCAACCGTGCCAGGTTGGTGCTGCTGCAGGAGATCCAGTCGAGCTGCCCGTTCATCAGGCCCTGCAACAGCAGTTCCTGTTGCTTGTAGAAATTCAC
>VGQR01000203.1 GCA_016882345.1 Cyanobacteria bacterium K_DeepCast_35m_m2_023 | reverse complement strand
CACCACTGCGCTGTTGGCGCTCAACATATGGAATGCCACCTGGCCGGCGCGGGGTTTCTTACGCGTCTGCAGCGAAAGATTGTGTGAAGGTCCGCCCAGCGCCGCAGGCTGACTCAATCGCGGTGCACGGCCCAGGCTGCCAGCACCCCACCGACAAAACCGCTGGCGTGGCCGATCCAGCTGACCCCAGCTGGCGAAGTCATCGGCAGCAAGGTGGGCAACAATCCGCCGTAGGTGAGCAGACAGAGCAGCGACAACCCCAAGGACAGGGGACGCTTCTCCAGCCATCCGATCACCAACAGGTAGCCCAGCAGGCCGTAGACCACGCCCGAAAGACCATGGCTGGCCGTGGGCCACAGCAGCCACACCGGAATCGCGCAGGCATAAACCCCCAGCCAGACCGCCAGGTAGTCGCGCCGACCCTTGAGCAAGACCAGCCAGGACAGGGGCAGAAACATCAGGCTGTTCGCCAGCAGATGGCCAAAACCGCTGTGGCTGAATGGAGCGGTGAACACTCCCAGCAACGAGCCACCCGGCACCATCGGCAGATTCCAGCGTCCAGCGAAAACCAGCTGATCGATCAGCTCCTGCAGCCAGGGAATCGCCAGCAGCAGAGGAGGGAGCAACATCAGGCGGCCGAAGCGCGCCAGTGTGCGGTCCAGGCGTTTGGGCAGGCTCTCGGTCAACGCCGGCACGAAGCAGTTCGGCAGCCATGCTGCAGCGTTCGGGCCGCCGCTTGGCGCCGAGCGCTGGTGCGGTCCCTACGACAGAAGACCGTCGTTCCGGTTGTGTCACTGATCGCCTTGCTGCTGCTGTGGAACCACTCGGTCACAGCCCCCTTGGAGCAGCAAGTCTTCGGCAGTGTCGAGCTGGAGCCCATGGACGGGGAACGGATGAACGCGACACCTGCGCGGCAGGCGCCGCTGTGCGCCCACAACCCCGAGCACTGCCGCTGACGGATCAGCTGTTGGCGGTCAGCTCCAGATACCAGGCCCGCTCGTCATGACGGGAGCCTGACTGGCCGTTGAGCTGTCGAAACTGGTGATAGGGACTGCGGCTGAGATCGCCACTGGCGATGGCCTCGTCGTGCTGGGCCTGGCGACGGCGCGCCAGCTCCAGACGCTCACGATTGAGCTGAACCTGACGCTGGGACGGAACCAGCGTTCCATCACCCAGGGCGGTGACGATGCCGAGCAGGCCGATGGTGGTCGCGGCCAGAGCAGAGAGCAGCTTGGACATGGGTTTTGGACCTCTGGAGCAGGTCTATCCAGCTGGACCCAGGGCTCTCAAGCGACAAATGTCGGCTTTCTGGACCACTCAATCCAGGACGGAGCCGCCGTGGTCCTCCGCCAAAGGCACCAAGCGGATGCCCTGGCGACCCAGACGAATCACAAAATGATCGCCAGGCTTGGCGTCCAGCAACTCCAAGTAGGCCCGACCCACCATCAGATTGCCGTTGAACTGCACTTTGGTGTGAAAGGGCAAGACCCGTCCCGAGCGCGGACTGCGGCGGCCGCGTTGGGTCTCGGCTGCCGCCCGGCCATTCCCGAGATGGAAGCCTTTGGCCTCCAGCAACGCCTCATAAAAGGCGGTGTTGTTGAGTCGTTCTTGGCCAGCGTCGGTGACATTGACATAGCCGCAGCGCCGCACAATCTCGGGCCTGGGCAGTCCACGGCACTGCTCCACCAGCTGCAACAGTTCGCTTCCACTGAGCCCCATGGCGGTTCAGATCAACAACAGCACCGATCTCAACTTCGCCATCGGGTCAAACCTCAGGGCTGCAGCAGATCAGCGGCTGGTCATCGGGCCAGATGCTGCACAAACCAGGCACACGACCATTGGGCCACCAAGGCCAGGGTGCCGGCTTCGGCAAAGAGATGGCCGGCACCCGGCACCACCCGCAGCACATGGACACCCTGCAACTGGGCGGCAGCCCAGGTGTTGAGTTCGAGCACACTAAGATCGTGGCTGCCGACCAACAGCAAGGTTGGACAGATCACATCGCCGAGCACACCGGGAACCAGATCCGGTCGACCGCCACGGCAAACCACAGCATCCACACGCTGGGGACGCTGCGCGGCCGCAGCCAGGGCGAGGGCGGCCCCAGAGCTGGAGCCGAACAGGCCAAGCGGCAAGGGTCCGAGGGGATCGATGGCGCTGAGGCCATCCAGCACATCCACCACCCGCTGGCACAGCTGCGGCAGGTCGACACCGGCCAGACCATTGCTCTGACGGGCATCGTGTTCGCCGGCCATCAGCAGATCGAACAGCACTGTCGCCAAGCCAGCGCCCTGCAACGTTGCCGCCACCTGCTGGTTGCGGCGGCTGTGACGACTGCTGCCGCTGCCATGGACGAAGATCACAAGCCCTTGGGCCGCAGCGGGCAGCACCAGTCGCGCTGGCAGCAGCCCATCGCTCACGGGAATGGTGAGATCGCGGCGCAAGGAACCAACACGATGGACCATGGCAGAGCACAGACTGGGCACAGCCGTCAAAGCATCACCAGCAGTCAGCAAGCTGATGGCTTGGTCAAGGCAAGATGCGGCAAAAATGCATCAGAAATACCACAAATTGAACCCATGTCAGCACAATCAGACACTAGAACTAACGATCGAGCTGCAGGCAGCATGAGAATGATCAATTCTGCTGCATATCGGGCTCTTGCCTTCCACGATTTTGACGCCATATACAGCGCGAAAGTACAGACCAGACCCGTAGCCTTGAACAGGCTCAAGGCAGGGAAAACCCCGCCGGCAAGGGTTCCGACGACGAACCTGAAGCTTGACGCCACAACCCAAGTGTCTGTCTGGATCAATCACACCATGAATGAACGATTTCGCGTGATGCAGCGGCAACCACGCCGCATTTCAATCACACTCAGCTACCACGTTCACGAAGCACTGCTCTCCAGATCAGAAGAGGAAGGACGCTCTGTCTCGAACCTCTGCGCGTTTCTGCTCGAGGACGCACTCAGGGAGCCGGTGCGTCAGTTCGTGGTCAGCAACCCAGCCACCAACAGCATGCTGAACGGGGCCACGTCCAACAAACACATGCGACCGATGCGCAACGGCAACTACTGACTCGGAGCCAACGGGCTCCGGGGAACAAACAGTCCTTGCCACAGACCCGGCGACAAGACCTTGATCTTGGATGAGACCGACTGACCCGCTGCCCATGCCGGCTGCGGTTTTTTTTGACATCAATCAGTAGCACAGTGCAACGGCACCAGCGCCGTCAGGGATTGAGCTGGGGCTCAAGCCGACGACGCAGTTTGTGCAAGGCCACTTTTTCAAGGCGTTGTACCTGGTCTTTGCTCAGACCTGTCATGCCAGAGATTTTGGCAAAGGAATGGCAATGATCGCCGGCGTAACGCAGATCGAGGATCGAGCGTTCGAGCTCATCGAGTTGATCGAGCTGATCGTGAACCCACTGATAATCATCCTCAACAGCAGGCTCATCATGACTGCGCACTGTGTCGAGCAGCGTCAGCTCCTGATCAGCGGCGCTGATCTGCTGATCCAGCGACTGAATCTGGCCACGGTGCATGGCATCCATGGCAAACCGCAGGCGCCGGGTGGTCTGACCAAGTTGGCTGGCCAACGCCTGATGATCGCTATGGGACTCCTGCGACAGCTGCAACTGCCGCGCCTTATGGGCGAGGTCGATCACCGTGATCGGCAGACGAATGGCACTGCTGTGCTCCTGCAGATAGCGGTTGATCGACTGACGAATCCACCAGTAGCCGTAGGTAGAAAATTTGTAGCCACGACTGGGATCAAACTTCTCCACCGCCCTGATCAGGCCCAAATTGCCGGCCTGAATGAGATCGAGCGGATCGTAGTTGAGGTGCTGGATTCGTCGATTCTGGCGCATCACAACAGCCACCACCAATCGCAGATTGGCGCTGACCATCCGCTCCATCGCCCGACGGCCCCGGCGTTGACTCTGTGCGCTGGCCTCTGGGTCATCCTGCCACTTGCGTACCAAGGTGCCCAGGTGGACCTCTTCGGCGGGTGTGAGGACAGGAATTCGACCAATCGACTTGAGATAGTCACCTAGCGCGTCTGACATTCAAGAGGCTGAATCCGCATTGTGATCCTGAACTGAACAACGTGGCTCAGCCCTTGCTGCGACCTGTTTACAGCGCTACCGCAGCAGCCAAATCTTCAAGCTCACACAGTCTCGGACGAATGGAGTGGTACGGACGCGAACCACTCTTGGGTGTCAACACTAATTACCATAACTGACCCTGGCCCGAGCGAAAAAATCCGGCACAAGAAAGCAAGTAGGGCTTCCTGAGAAAAGCAGTCCCGGGCCAAAGGCCGCAAACCTGCATCGGCTAGGTAGCCGCTGAATGATCCTCAAACGCCAATCCAGTGATAGTGCAGTGGGCTCTTTTGGGCTCTCTGCACGCTGAGAGTGGTGGCCAAGCGCTGCCAGAAGAAAACGAAAAAGACAAAAAGAAGCTCCAGCAGCTTCTGGAGGTTCATCACCAGGATGTTCA
>VGQR01000202.1 GCA_016882345.1 Cyanobacteria bacterium K_DeepCast_35m_m2_023 | reverse complement strand
ACACCACCTCTACGCGTCGCTGCCGTTCCATGCCCTGCCCACCGCCCACGCCTGGATCGCACCCCATTTGAGGCACCTTGATCACGGCTATCTGGCGGTGCACAGCCGCCTGCTGCGTCGGCTCGCTGAGCTGGCACCAGCAGCATGAGCGCCGAGTCGCTGGATCAGATCTTTGACCTGGGCGATCTGACCCTCGCCTGCGGGCAGCAGATCCCCCAGGCACGTCTGGTCTACCGCCAGATCGGTGTGCCCAACGCCGATGGCAGCAACCTGATTCTGGTGCCGACGTCCTACGGCGCCCGGGTCTCGGACCTGGCCTGGCTGGCCGGGCCGGTGCTCGACCCGCAGCGCTGGTGCATCGTCATCGTCGGTCAGTTCGGCAACGGCCAATCCAGCAGCCCCAGCCATGGGGTCGTGGGGATGGCTGAGCAGGGCTGGCTGGTGCGGCACAGCGACAACGTCGCCGCACAGCGACGTTTGTTGACCGTCGTCTACGGGGTGCAGCGCATCCCTTTGATCTACGGCTGGTCGATGGGGGCCCAGCAGGCCTACCAGTGGGCCGTGACCCACCCCGACACGGTTGAGCGCCTGTGCTGCGTGTGCGGCACGGCGCGCACGTCGGTGCACAACCAACTGTTCTGCCTGAGCCTGCGCCAGGCCCTGATCGCAGACCCCCAATGGAATGGCGCAGGTTTTGACGCCATCCCTGACCAGGGGCTGCGCACCTTTGCCTTCATTTATGCCAGCTGGGCTGTCAGCCAGACCCACTACAGCAGCGTGACCGAGCCACTCGCCCAGCACGTCGAGCAGCAGTGGCTGCCCCACTACCGCCGGCATGATCCCCGGGACCTCATCGCCATGCTCGACACCTGGATGGCCCATGACGTTGCGGCAGGTGGCGATCTGTCAGCGGCGCTGGCCGGTGTGACCGCCAGGGCGGCGGTCGTTGCCGGTAGCCATGACCTCTACTTCACGGTCGACGACATGGCTGCCGATGTCGCCCGCATGGCTGATGCCCAGCTGCATGTGATGCGTTCGACGCTGGGCCACCGCGCCGGCAACCCCCACAGCAGCCCGCCCGAAGCGCGCTACCTGCGTCAGATCGTGGACCAGCTGCTCGCCAGCTGAGCCAACGGTGCCCTCAGCACCGCGCCCGTACCCCGTTTGTCTTGACTTCTCATGAGCAACCTCAGCACCCTCGCCCAGGAGAAGGGACTGCGCTTCGTGCTGTTTTCGTTCACCGATCTGTTCGGTGTGCAGCGGGCCAAGTTGGTGCCGATCAGCGCGGTGGCCGCCATGGAACACAGCGGTGCCGGGTTTGCCGGCTTTGCCGCCTGGCTCGACCTCAGTCCCGCTGACGGTGATGTGATGGCGATCCCCGATGGGGCGAGCCTGACCCCGCTGCCCTGGCAACCCGAGGTGGGGTGGGTGGCGACGGAGCTGAACCTCAACGGCATTGCCATGGGTCAGTGCCCCAGGCGTCTGCTGCGGCGGCAACAGCAGCGGGCCGCAGCCCTGGGTTACGAGCTGCGCAGTGGTGTGGAGGCCGAATTTTTTGTGTTGGCCCCGGGGGGCGAGGCCATTGCCGATGCTGCCGATCGCCAGGAGAAACCCTGCTATGACCAGTTGGCGCTGATGCGCCATTACGGGTTGATCGGGCCGCTGCTGGAGGCGATGGACGCCCTCGGCTGGGGCCCGTATCAGGCCGATCACGAAGACGCCAATGGCCAGTTTGAGATCAACTGGACCTTTGCCGAGGCGCTGACCACCGCCGATCGCCACTCCTTTTTCAAGGTGATGGTCAAGTCGATGGCCGAGGCTCAAGGGTTGCGCGCCAGCTTCATGCCCAAGCCGTTTGCCGAGCTGACCGGCAACGGCTGCCATACCCATCTGTCGCTCTGGGGTGCGCCCGGCAGCGGCCGCGAGGGGCAGAACCTGTTTCCTGACCCCAAGGGCGAACTGGGGTTATCGCCGCTGGCTTATCACTTTCTGGCCGGCTTGATCGCCCACGCGCCGGCGCTGTGCTGCATCAGCAATCCGTCGCTGAACAGCTACCGCCGCCTGGCGGCGCCGCCCACCACCTCTGGGGCCACCTGGAGCCCAGCGGGCATCAGCTACAGCGCCAACAACCGCACCCACATGCTGCGGTTGCCCGATGACCAGCGCATCGAACTGCGCCTGCCCGACGGGTCGGCCCATCCCTACCTGCTGCAGGCGGCCCTGCTGGCTGCTGGGCTCGATGGCATCGAGCGGCAGCTCGACCCCGGACCCCGCCACGACAACGACAACTACGCCGAACCCCTGGGCATTGACCAATGCCCGCGGCTTCCGGCCGATCTGGGTGAAGCGCTTGATGCCTTTGCCGCCGATCAGCCCTTGCGCTCGGCCCTGGGCGAGGACTTTTGCAGGGCCTACGATGGATTGCGCCGTTGCCAATGGACCCGTGAGCGAGGGTCCATCGGTGAGGCCGAACGCCGCAGCTGTCTTGATTGTTAGAGCCCCCGCTCCATCAGACGGCCCATCAGATCGCCGCTGCGTTGTTGGAAGCCCGCCAACTGGTTCGGTTCCAGCCCCCCCACGGCCAGGCGAGCCATCTCGTAGAGGTGGCGGCTCAGGTCGTCGGCCAGCTGCTGGCTGGGGGAGCTGCCTGCAGTGCCGGTGATCACCGAGCCAGCCGACAGCTTGAGCAGGCCCTCAACCAGCTTGTGGCGCCGGTTGACCAGCAGCACATGGTGGTCGGGCAGGCCGGGCAGGCGCTGCTCCATCAGGGCGCCCATGTCGTTGATGCGGCGCATCTGCTCGGGCAGCAGGATCAGGGCTGCGGGGGCGTTGTCGCCCTTGAGCGACTGAACCTGGATCGTCACCTTGTCGTTGGCCAGGGCTGCCTTGAACAGGTCGCGGATCTTGTCTGAGCTGTCCTTGCCCTCGGCGTCGGCCAGTTCGCTCTCCTTCTCCTGCAGCGACTCGTCGAGTTCGGCATCAACGCGCTGGAATTTGAGCTCTTCGTGCCGGTATTCCAGCCAGGGGATGAACTGGGAGTCGATGAAGGTGTCGGCCAGCAGCACCTCGGCTCCTTGGCTGGTCCAGAGGCTGAGGGCACCGGCCTGTCCGGCTTCATCGCTGCAATACAAGATGCGCTTGTCGTTGTCGGCGCTCAGGCGGGTGCGATAGCCCGACAGGGTGGTGAAGGCCTTGCCGTCGGCACCGGGAATGGGATCGGGGCTGTCGCCGTCGCCTGCGGAAGCCGTGGTGCCGAACAGCACCAGTTCGGCGACCTGGTCGGCAAATTTGTCGTCTTCCATGGCGCCGATTTTGATGAACGGGGCCAAGGACTCCCAGATCTCGGCGTAGCGCTTGGGATCATCGCGGTGCAATTCCTTGAGCCGGTCGCCGACCTTTTTGGCGACGAAGCCACCGATCGAGCGCACGCGGCGATCGGTCTGCAAGGCCGAACGGCTGACATTCAAGGGAATGTCGGGCGAATCGATCACGCCGCGCAGGGGCAACAGATAGCGGGGCACCACCTCCTTGATCGAGTCGCTGACGAACACCTGATTGCAGTACAGACGAATTTCGCCTTTTTCCCAGTCAGCGCGGCCTGTGAACTTGGGGAAATACAGGATGCCCTGCAGGTTGTAGGGGTAGTCGGTGTTGAGGTGAACCCACAGCAACGGATCACCCTGGAACGGGTAGAGGTAGCGATAGAGCGCGATGTAGTCGTCGTCATTGAGGTCGCGCGGGCTCTTGCGCCAGGGGGCTTCGCGCTTGTTGACCGTTTCACCCTCCAGCTGCACCTCCACCGGCATGAAGTCGCAGTAGGTGGTGATCAGCGTCTTGATGCGCGAGGGCTCGATGTACTCGAGCTCCTCCTCCATCAGATGCAGGATCACGTCGGTGCCCGCCTCGCTGCGCTCGGCCCCCTCGAGGTTGAAGCTGGGGGAGCCATCGCAGCTCCAGCGCACGGCCTCGCTGCCCTCCCGGGCGCTGAGGGTCACCAGCTCCACCTGCTTGGCCACCATGAAGCTCGAGTAGAACCCCAGGCCGAAGTGGCCGATGATGGCGTCGCTTTCACTTTTGTACTTCTCGAGAAAATCCTCGGCGCTCGAGAAGGCCACCTGGTTGATGTAGCGCTTGACCTCATCGGCGGTCATGCCGATGCCGTTGTCGCTGATCGTGAGGGTCTTGGCCTCACGGTCGATGCGAATCGAAATCTTGCCTTCAGCACCTTCGCTGCAGTCGCCGGCCATGGCGGCCATGCGCCGCTTGCTGATGGCATCGACGCCGTTGCTGACCAGTTCCCGCAGGAAGACCTCGTGGCCGCTGTAGACGGCCTTCTTGATGATCGGGAAAATGTTCTCGGTATGGATCTGAATCTGACCCTGTTCGGCTTGCAGCACGGCTGACTGGCAGCGAGATGAATCCAGATTCCACCGCCTGGCCATCGCTCGCCAAGGGGGGCTGATGGGCAAAAAACCGACCCCCTGTGCGGCCGGCCAGACCTAAGCCAGCTGGAACAGCTCGCCCTGAACCACCGTGTTCCAGCCTGGCCTG
>VGQR01000201.1 GCA_016882345.1 Cyanobacteria bacterium K_DeepCast_35m_m2_023 | reverse complement strand
CGCGGTCTGCTCAAGTCGGAGAAATTCCGCAACGACTTCTACCGCTGCAACAGCAACACCCGCATGGTCGAGCAGGTGGTCGGCCGGGTGCTGGGGCGCCCGGTGCACGGTGAGGCTGAGCGCATCGCCTGGTCGATCGTGATCGCCGAGCAGGGCCTGCCTGGCTTCATCGATGCCCTGCTCGATACGAGCGAGTACCTGGAGGCCTTTGGCGACGATCTGGTGCCCTACCAGCGCGGGCGCAAGCTGGCCGGCAAGGCCATCGGTGAGATGCCCTTCAACCAGCAGGCGCCCCGCTACGACGCCTACTGGCGTGAGGCGATGGCCCGCCGCGCTCCGGCCGGCCGCGGCACCGCCTGGGCACCGAGCGGCGGCTGGCCCCAGCCCGCCTGGCTGGCCGGGCAGCCCACCCCCGCGGTGCAAAACGCCTGGCGCTGGTTTGTCGCCACCGGCGGCTTTGTGCTGACCGGCTTTGTGATCTGGACAGCCCTGGCCATGCTCAGCACCGCTGCCCAGGGTTGAAACGCCGGGGTCCTCAGGAGCGCCTGGCGGCCCCGCGGCGCGCGGCCAGCACCTGCTGCACCGCGCGCCAGCTCACCCCGTGATGGGCCAGGGCCACCTGCAGGTGAAACACAAGGTCGGCCGCTTCGCCGGCGATGTCGGCTGCATCGTCGTCCTTGCAGGCCATCACGAATTCGGCGCTCTCCTCGCCGATCTTCTTGAGAATGCGGTTGTCACCGCCCTCCAGCAGCTTGTTGGTGTAACTGCCGGGTTCGGGCTGATCGCGGCGAGCCTCGATCACCCGCATCAATTCGGTGCAGACATCCGCCGGCGGCAGGGCCGCGCTGGGGCCGCCGCCGCTCGGCTCGGGACCGTCGTCATAAAAGCAGCTGCGGGCGCCGGTGTGGCAGGCCCCACCGCCCTGCTGATCGATCGTCAGCAGCAGCACATCGGCATCGCAGTCGTAGCGAAACCCTTTGAGGATCTGAATCTGCCCGCTGGTGGCACCCTTGTGCCATAGCGCTTGGCGCGAACGGCTCCAGTAATGCACCTCGCCACTGGCGAAGGTGTGCTCGATCGCGCTGCGGTTCATCCAGGCCACCATCAGGACCGAGCCATCGAGCCAGTCCTGGGCCACCGCCGGGATCAGACCGCCCTCGCTCCAGCGCAGGGTCGCGAGCAACCGCTCCACAGCTGCCGGATCGAGGGCCTGAAATGATGTGGGCAAGGCCGATTGCTGTCGCTGCCTCCGATCTTCCCGCAGGATCCGCTCCAGGCCATGACCTCTGCTTACACCTGCACGAAGACCTTCAGTGGGTATCCCTGCTGTCACCGCCAGTGGCGCCATCCCGGCCACTGCCGTTTTGTGCACGGCTACAGCCGCAGCTTCACCTGCTGGTTTCGGGCGGACCGCCTCGATGAACACGGCTTCGTGGTCGATTTCTCGAGCCTGGGGGCCCTCGAAACCCAGCTGGCCCAACAGTTTGACCACACCTTTCTGGTCAATGCCGACGACCCGCTGCTGGCGCAGTGGCAAGAACTGCACGCCCAGGGGGCCCTCGACCTGCGCGTGATGGACAACGTCGGCATGGAGGGCAGTGCCGAGCTGGTGTGGCGCTGGGCCAACGCTCTGCTGCAGGCGCGCGATGGCGGCCGCAGCTGCTGCTACCGGGTCGAAGCCCGCGAAAACGAGAAAAACGGCGCCTGCTACGAGGCCTTGCCAGCATGGTTTATCAGTTGATCGCCTTCAGCAGCTGATCGCCGCGGCGGTGGATCTCGCGGGCGTAGTCGGTCCAGACGCCCTGCCCCCAATAGCGAAAGCAGCTGGTCTCGAGCAGCAGCAGATGCAACAGGGCCTGCTGGTACAGGGGCGTCTGCGTGAGCGCCGGATCGCGCGCCACCGCGTCGTCATAGGCCCGGTGAAAGCGAGCACTGAGCTGCTGCATCGGCTCGAGCACGTTGGCGTAGCCCTCCACCCAACTGAGGTTGTTGGTCCAGGAGGCACCGTCCATGGCAAAGCCACCGCCGGTGGCCTTGAGCTCGGCGATGGCGGCCTCCAGTGCATTCGGGCCGCTGCGATCGCCCAGCTGTTGCCACAGCCGCTGCTGGCCCACCGCCTGGATCGCCGGGAAAGCCTCCGGCCCCACCCCTGAGGCCGCCAGCAGATCCAGGTACTCACTGCCGTTGAGCGCAGCGATGCCCGGCTGATCGCGCAGGCGCTGATGGGCCTGGATGAAGGCCGCCGGGAACTCGTTCATCATCACGCCGCCGTTTTCGCCATCGGCAATCTGCGCCACCAACGCAGGCACCTGCTGATCGCCCAGGGGCAGCCGGTCCAGGCCCAGCGCTTCGTAGAAGGGCTGCATCTGACCCACCAGCTTGGTGTCGGAACCCTGGGTTTTGATCAACGCCGAGATGCTGACCGTCTCACCGGCCGAACTGCGGGCCACCAGCCGGTTGGGCAAATAGCGCTGCGCCTGGCTCAAAGGACTGCCGTCGGGGTTTTCGACGCTGTGCTCCTGCACCAGCAGCCAGCGGTAGCCACAGTCTTTGAGGGCCCGCACCAACCCATACAGGGTGTCGGGATGATTGGGCAGGTGCATCTCGGGCGGGGAGAAGCCCCGCACCCGCTGCAGCGCCGCATCCCCGAACAGGGCTGCAAACTGATGCTGCCAGGCCTGGATCTGCAGCTTCAGATCGGGGATTGGCGTCGATGGGGCCACCGCGTGGCTCCAGAACGTGCCCAGCCACTCGACCCGCGGCGTCATGGCCGGATCACAGGCCAAGTAACGCAACGCCTCGACGATGTCGCGGCGGCCCATCTGCTGCACGCCCCAGAGCAGATTGCCCGAGTAATCGAGCATGATCCGCGGCTCGCAACCCTCGCTGATCAGCTGCGGCATCAGGTCGGCCATGCGCCGGTAGCAGTGGGCAAAGGGCTCTGCGTTGTGGTTGTCCCCCTCGCCGGGGTGCTCGAGCATGTACTGCAAATGGGAGATCAGCGCCCCATCAGGCCCGGCCGGGATGGTGGGCTGGTGCATGTGCAGTGCGCAGGCAAAGGCCGTGCGCAGCGGCGGCCCGTCCCAGCGGCCGGCTGAGACAGTCGACGGGGGCGAAGCCGCCATCAAGGCCTCAATGGCGGCTTCGCGACCAGCAATCAACGGGTCAAGCATGGGCCGCAGATCCAGGGGGCCCATCCGTTGTGGCACGGCCCAGAGACCAACGGAGGCCGCAATTGCAAAGAAATCGAAAGCCTTTGGCGCCAGGCGTTGTCGCAACCACTAGCCATTGACAGGGTCGGAGCACGTGGATCCGCCCTCCGGGTGGACGCCGATCGCGATGTGTCTTCTATGGACGCCCATCACGATCAGTCCCAGGCCCAGAGCAGCCATCGAGCACTGATCGATCGAGACCAGCACCACTTGCCTTGAGCATCGCTTGAGCTAACCCGTCAACCTGCTGTAGCAGTCGCTGCAGCAGGTTGTTTGCTTGAACTTCCCCAGAGGCCATCAAAACCGAAACGTGACCCCACTCCCGACGTGTTGGTTCCAACCCATGCCCCAGACTTCGCCAGCTGCCGTGCTGTAGATCGGTCGCCAGTGGGCAAAAAGTACAGCCTTTGGACCGATGGGGTAGGCCAACTCAATCTCACCACCCCAATCGACGCGATTGGGCATCCCGGCATAACTGCCAGGGACGTAGTACCGCGGCCCCAAGGAAACGGTCACATTAAGCAGGTCAACATTGAAGCCAAGGCCGAGCCAAGGATCCGTGTAGTTACCAATGAAAACACCATCAGACTCCCAGCCCGAACGATTGACCACAGACACAAATAGACCATCGGCCAGGGACTCGATCCCGTCGCCAAGCGCGAAGTTGAGATCCCCATCACCCAGGGCCCAGTTCAGGCCAAAAGAAAGCTCATTCTTGACACCGGCAATGTCATCTCCTTGGCTCTTGGTAACCCAATAGGGCTTCCATTGGGCCAAGAATGCCAGACGGGGATTGGGGGCATAACGAACCTGCAGCAAACCCTTGACATCGCTACGCCGGAAGGGTGTATCCGTCAGGGATGTTGCAAGGCCTTCGTCATGACTATGGTCAGCGTGCTTTTCGCTCTCTGCCTCGTCGTGTCCGCCGGCATGCTCATGGGCGTGGTCATCCTCTGGATGAGATTCCATCTTCTCTTGGGAGGCTGAATGCACATGCACACGCCCATAAAAATGCTCGGCCTCACCCCAGACAAGCGCAGGCCCAATGGAGGCTTCGATGTCAAGGCTGCCGCCGTTGTCCAGTCCCCAGCCAAACGCTGCGCCGATGAGGCCATCGATGGCGTAATGGCGCGGCTGCCCAGGAACATTGTTCTCCAAGCCACCGTGCGCTTCGATGGTCAGCACAGGGTTGAGCTTGAACGCACCAGGTTCAAGCTCAATGGCGCCGCCTGCTTCACCATGGGCGTAGGCCGGGTGTATGGCCAGGCCAGCACCAAGGCCAAAACCAAGAGCTCCGCGGCCCAAGATCTGCCCTGCAGCAGTCCAACATATTTGGTACGTCATGGCGATGGAAATGGGTCGGAAGGG
>VGQR01000200.1 GCA_016882345.1 Cyanobacteria bacterium K_DeepCast_35m_m2_023 | reverse complement strand
AACGGTCCGCTGAGTTGTGTTGGCGCTGGACGTTGCTTCCAAGGGGTCGCCAGATCCTCCTCATCAATGAAGGCGAGATCGAGGGAATGGCCACCGCCGGTTGCAGCCTGAATCACGGTCTGCAGAGCCGCCACCGACAACCTCTGCAGGGTTGCCAAATAGGCCCACTGATCGGGATAGGGCTTCAGGTCATCATCCACGAACACACTGCAACCCCGCTGCCGGGCTTCCTTCTGCAGCGGCAGGGCGATCAGGTTGCCGAAGCCGCCCTTCGGCAGGGTGTCCTGATTGGGGAACAGCCGGTCGTAGGAGCTCAGCAGCAGCTGACGCGTGGCGTTGCAGGTGTGGCTGATCAGGGCCGCCCCCAGCTGGCGAGCCTCCCGGGCCGGTACCGCCTCCTCGAAGAACACCCACACATGGGCTCCCTCCCCGGAACGGGAGATCTCCAGCGCTGCCGGCACCGCCAGCTGCCGACACGAGTGCAGAAAGGCCCGGGCGTCGTCACGCCAGTTCCGCTCGTCGAAGTCCACGGCCAGCAGGTGGCAGTGGTCGTTCTCCAACAGGGGGTAGAGGCCGATGGTGTGGTCGCCGGCCAGATGGCCGTAGATCGCTGCATCGCTGAGGGGCAGAAGCTCCCGGTGGTTGCAGTCGCGGCAGGAGATCCGTGGCTTCTCGCAGATCCCCGGCTTCCATTCGTTCGCGCAGGCCGGCCCATAGCCCGAGCGACCGCTGCTGCTGCTCTGCCAACGCAGGGCGTAGACGTCGTCACGGCCGCGGAAGAGACGCCGGAACAGCGCCACCTTTTCCTGCGTGGAACCGGGACCCTTGGCAGGGGCTGGCTCTGAGGCACCTTCTCCAAACGGCGCCGGTTCCGGTGGGGCGGGTACGCCGGATCTCCAGGCGATGCCGTGGGCCTCCAGCAGGCCAATCAAGCGAGCGTTGTCCTGGCGCAGCTGATCCAACTCAGAGGGGTCGGCGTCGGTCATGGCTTGGACCCTCAACCGAAGCCGATCCCCAGCACCCCCAGCGGCGCCCGTTCCAGCTCCGCCAGTTCCTCTGGGCTGAGAGTCGTGAGCGGGCCCTCGCCCAGGCGGGAGCGATCCAGAGAGCGAGGCTGATCTGCCATCGCGAAGGAGTCGCAGAGCAGGCGGTCGCGGGCGCGGATCGGTACCCGCAGGGCCCGGGCGCCGAGGCGGTCCTGGGTGGTGAGGGGCACCACCACCACCGTGGCCAGGCCGGCCTGCGTGATTGGATCGGCCTGGAGAATCACGACCGGACGCAGCTTGCCCACCTCAGCGCCCTGATTGGGATTCAGACGCGCCACCCAGATCTCACCCCGACGCATCAGCGCCACCATGGCTGGGGCGTCGGCTGTGCGGGTTGGTCCTGGGAGGCGGCCTCCTCCGCCAACGCCAGGGCCTCGCTGTCAGCCGACAGAAATACTGCCGCCACATCCAGACTTTCGGCCCGTGCCGAGGCATCGCTCGTCAGCGCTTCGGCGGCAGCGACGAGCCCGGCCATGAAGCGTTCCTGCTCCCGGCGGCGCAGCAGCTCCTCCAGGGCTTCGCGGATCAGCTCCGAGCGCGGCTGACCGCAGTGGCGGGCCTCCTCGCCCAGTCGGCGCTCCAGCTCATGGGGCAATCGCAGGCTGAACGCTGCCATGCGTGATGCACTGACAATATGTAATCCATTCTGTCATGCACGGGGTGATGCGGCAAAGTCTTCTCGGCGTTGGTCAGCCTCGCGGTAGTCAGCATTGCGCTCTCGCTTTCCCACAGCCACAACCAGCACCAGCACCTCGCGATCACGCACCTCGTAGACGAGGCGAAATCCAGCAGCGCGAAGTTTGATTGTGTAGCGATGACTGGATCCCCGCAGTTTGCTGGCTGGAATCCGCGGTTCGATCAGCCGTTCGGCCAGCTTCTTCTTGAACTGCTCCCGGATCCCTGCGCTCAGGGTTTGCCATTCCCGCAGGGCCTCGGGATGAAAGGCCAGCTCGTAGGGCATCGAAGCTGACCCGCAGCGGCTCCTGGCCATCCGCCAGCCTGGCGTCGGCGAGACGCCCCAGCTCCAGGTCTTCCACGAGATCCATCAGTTCCTCGTTGGCCTTGGCTGATACGCAGTAGAAGGCCGGTTCATTGCGGTTGAGCACCGCGACCGCCATCCCTTCACCGGCCGCTACGGTGGCCATCGGGTTCTTTTTGTGTTCCGAGATGCTTACGGCAGCCTCGGTCAGCACGCGGTTCGCCATCAGAGGGACCAAGTCAGCTCTAGACCACATCCTAGGTCGCGTGACAGGTCTTAGACCGGTCAACGCATGGCGGAGGCTCGGATCGAGCAAAGACGGTCAAACCAGGCCATGAAACGACAAGGTGGTGAGAAACCCTGTTAGAAGATTTTGCCAATCGCGGGCACAACCTGTCATCTGCAGTCAACCTCTGGCGCTTTGCCAACCACTGCCAAGTCAGATGCTCACTTGAGCGTCAACAACTTTCAATCCTGAACTGAAAAGCGGGTGACCGGACTCGAACCGGCGACGTTCAGCTTGGGAAGCTGACATTCTACCACTGAATTACACCCGCAAAAAACAAGGAACTGGTGGGCCAGTTCCTTGCCATTGCTTTAATTTAGCTTGTTTCAGCCCGCCAGTGCAGCGGCGGCTGCGGCCACGCCCGCGCCCATGCTGCCCTTGTGCAGTCCCAGTCCCTGCAGGGTGGCTTCGATCGCGGCCACGGCGGTGAGCACGTCGCGATCGCAGACGAAGCCCAGGTGGCCGATGCGGAACACCTTGCCCTTGAGGTGGTCCTGGCCGCCGGCCAGCAGGATGTCGAAGCGCTCCTTCACCGCTTTGCGCAGGGTCTCGGCGTCGATGCCCTCGGGGGCCACGGCGGTGATCGCCGGGCTGCCGGTGCCTTCGGCCGCATAGAGGGGCAGGCCAATGGCCTTCATGGCGGCCTGGGCGGCGGCGCGATGGCGGCTGTGGCGGGCGAAGATCGCCTCCAGGCCCTCGGCCTGCATCATCGTCAGCGCAGCCTCGAGCGCAAAGTAGAGGTTGATCGCCGGGGTGAAGGGGTTGCTGTCGGCCTTGGCCGATTTGCGGTACTTGCCCAGATCCAGATAGAACTTGGGCAGATCCGAGCGCTCATAGGCGGCCCAGGCGCGCTCGCTCACGGCCACGAAGGCCAGGCCCGGCGGCATCATGTAGCCCTTCTGGGAGCCCGAGCCGATGATGTCGATGCCCCAGGCATCCATCGGCACGCTGCAGGCCCCCAGGCTGGTGACGCAATCGGCGATGGTCAGGGCGGTGCCATGGGCCCGCACGTGCTTGGCAATGGTCTCCAGATCATTGATCACCCCGGTGGAGGTCTCCGAGTGGGTCAGGATCACTGCCTTGATCGCCTTGGCGCTGTCGGCTTCCAGCGCTGTGCGGAATGCTTCGGGATCCAGCGGTTGGCCCCACTCGGCCTTGATCACCTGCACATCAAGGCCATAGGCCCGGGCCACCTTGACCCAGCGCTCGCCGAACTTGCCGTTGTCGCCGCAGAGGACCGTGTCGCCCTTGCTGAGCACGTTGATGATGCCGGCTTCCATGGCGGCAGTGCCGCTGCCGGTGATCACCAGCACGTCATGGCTGGTCTGGTGCAGCCACTGCAGCTGCTCGGTGGTCCGCTTGACGATCGTCTGAAAGTCGGCGCTGCGGTGGCCGATCGGGTGCCGCCCCATCGCCTGCAGGACCGTTTCCGGCACCGGGGTCGGGCCGGGAATCATCAGGGTCAGCTTGTCCTGCATGGCTGGGGGGCGGGGGGCTCGCCGTAGTGGCGCAATCGACCACCATAAAAAACTGACCTCCTTACCACCACTTCTCCGTGAGCAGCGAGCCTCCGGGTTACACCCTGCCGGTCTGGGTCTGCGCCGCAGCGCGTGCGGCGGCGCAGCTGCTGGCCGGCCAGGACCATGCCCCCGACCAGCTGCTGCAACTCGATCCCGAGCGGCCCGAGCGCACGGCCGTTCCGGTGCTGGCTGCGGCCCCGCTGGGCGAGGGCTGGGTGCTGGCGATGGCCCGTTGTGATCCAGGCCCCGGGGTCCTGGATCTGACCCGCAACCTTGTGGTCTGGACCCTGCTGCGAGCGGTGCCGCGCTCAGCGGGGCAGCGGTGGCTCAGCCTCGAAGCCGGCGAAGGGGTTGGCATTCAGACGAGCAGTGGCGAGCTCTGTCTGTCGGCCTATGCCCGCGCTCTGCTCGAGATCAACCTGGCTCCTCTGGCCCCGGCTGACACTGCTTTGCAGCTGCGCATCGTGTTGCCGGCCGGCCGCAGCCTGGCGCAGCGCACCAGCAATGCCGCCTTTGGGGTGGTCGACGGCCTGGCCCTGATCGGCACCCAGGCTGCCGTGCAGCGCAGCGCCGCACCCGAACAGCTCGAGTCGGCTGTGGCCGATCTGCGGCAGCGGGCGGCCGCGCCCGGCTTCGACGGCGACCTGGTGCTCGTGATCGGCGAGAACGGCCTCGACCTGGCGCCGCGCCATGGTCTGCCCCCCGAGCGATTGATCAAGGCCGGCAACTGGATCGGGCCGCTGCTGGTGGCGGCGGCCGAG
>VGQR01000199.1 GCA_016882345.1 Cyanobacteria bacterium K_DeepCast_35m_m2_023 | reverse complement strand
GTGTCGCGCTGGGGATCAAAGGCCCCCCTCACCCCGGACCCATGCCAAGGGGTGAGCCGCAGCATCAGCGCAAAGGCGGGCAGCGAGGCCAGGGTGCTGAGCACAAAAAAACCGCTCCAGCCAACCTCTTCGGCGACAAACCCAGCCGGAGCAGCCAGCAGTGAGCGGCTGAGGGCATAGACCCCCGAGAGCAGGGCGTACTGGGTGGCCGAGTAACGGGGATTGCACAGGCTCATCAGCATCGCCACAAACACGGCGCCCACCATGCCGCCCCCCATGTTTTCGATGCCCACGGTCAGCAACAGCCCTGTGCTGCCGCCGCCCCAGGTGGCCAGGGCCCAATAGGACAGATTGCCGATCAGGCCGAACAGCCCGAACAGCCACAGCGCGCGATTGAGGCCAAGACGGCCGAACAGCACCCCCCCGGTCACGGTGCCCACCACCGTGGCGGCGATGCCCCAACCCCCCAGGACCGAGCCCACCATTTCGGGACTGAAACCCTGTTGGATCAGAAAGGGGACCGCCATCAGGTTGAGCAGTCCGTCGGGCCAGCGGTACAACAGGATCAACAGCAGCAGCAGCAACGCCCGCCAGCCGCCAGTGCGGTGGAGAAATTCCCGCGCAGGGCCGACGAACGCCTGTTTCAGGGTGGTGACCGGATGGTTCAGGGGGGCAAGCCTGGGGGCCGCCAAGGTGAACGGCAGCACCAGGGCCATCAGGGCAGCCGCTGCCGCAAAGGCCGCCGGCCAGCCGATCTGGCCAGCGAGGATGAACCCCCCGGCACCGATCGCCAGCATGGCGCCTCGGTAGCCGAGGTTGGTCGCGGCGGCGCCGGCTCCACGCTCCTGCTCGGGCAGCAGGTCGGTGCGATAGGCATCGACCGCGATGTCCTGGGTGGCGCTGATCACGGTCAGCAGCAGTGCCATCGCACCGACCAGGGTCAGGCTGGTGGGATCGGTGGCCGAGGGGCGCAGCAGTGCCATCGCCGCGATCACGGTCACGAGGCTGGACTGCAGCAGCAGCAGCCAGCCGCGCCGGCGATCGGGCCAGGCGATGGGCCAACGGTCCAGGGCCGGCGCCCAGAACATCTTGAGGGTGTACGGGAGTTCTGTGAGTCCCAGCAGGCCGATGAGCCCCAGGGGCACACCACTGGCGGTGAGCCAACCCTGAAGCAGCTTGGTGGCCACCATGTAGGGGGCTCCGCTCGCCACCCCTTCGGCGGCGATGGCCACCAGTCGCGATTGCGGCGTGCCTGCTGCTGCCTGATCGGCCATGGGTCGGGCCGTCGTCGCCTTTGGGCGCACGCTAAGGGCGATGATGCCTTCTGGCCGTCGCCCGCAACCGACCGTGCAATTCTTTCGCTCGACCCTTTTGCCGGCCGCCATTGTGCTGCTGTTTGGTCTGGCTCTGTTTGCCGTGAGTGCCCGCATCTGGTTGCCCGGCGACATGGCGGCTCCCGCTCCGCTGCAGTGAGGTAATGGCCGTGAGCCGTGACGACGAGCCGACGTCCCAACCCCAGACCTGGCAGCCCTACGACGAGGACGCCGGTCATGATCTGGTGCTCGATCCCGAAGTCCTGGCGGCTGAACTGGCCCAGGAACTGCTCGGCGATCCGCTTGATGAGATCGAGCCCGAGGACAGCGAGGCCCGTGATGCGGCCGCCGAATGCGACCTCGGACTGACGTGTCTGGCCGGCGATCATCAGGCGCGTCTGCAGGGTCTGCGGATCTTTTGTGAACAACGCGATCCCCGCGCCATTCCGCTGCTGCTGCCCCTGCTGGAGGCCCCGTGTCCGATTGAGCGGATGAGCGCGGTCTACGCCCTGGGCCGCAACCCTTCGCCCCTGGCGGTGGCCCCGCTGTTGGCCCTGTTGGCCTCGGACAGCAATGGCTATGTGCGCAAGGCTGTCGCCTGGAGCCTGGGCAGCTATCCCGATGCGCCGGTGTTCAATCCCTTGATTCAGGTGCTTCAGGTCGACGTGGCGGCGGTGCGGTTGTGGGCTGCCACCTCGCTGGCGGAGGCGGGTAGCACGGGAGCGGCCAAGGCCGATCCGGCCGCTGCCCAACTGCTGCTCAGCCTGCGCATCGACAGCGAGCCTGCCGTGCGCAGCAACAGTGCCTGGGGGTTGGGTCGTCTCTACCCAGATCTGGTCGAGCCCCGGCAGCAGGCTGTGGTGCAGGCGCTGATCCGGTCGTTGCTTGACGATGACGAGGCCAGCGTGCGCGACGAGGCCCGTCTGGCGTTGGAACAACTCGAGCAGCCCGAGGTTCTGGACCAGTTGCAGACCCTGGTTGACGAGGGGTTGCTGGCCTGAGCCAGTCGCTTGGAAACGCCGCTAGCATCGCCGGACCCGCAGGCGCTGGCCTTGGCGCAGCAACCCGCCCAGCAGCAATCCATCCGCTACCGCATTCGGCCCGATGGCCGGGTGGAGGAAACGGTTGAAGGGATTCAGGGCAGTGCCTGTGAGCGCCTGACCGAGAGCATCGAAGCCCGTCTGGGTTCGGTGCAGCAGCGCCAGCCGACCGCCGAGGCCTATCAGGTCGCCCAGGCCTCAGCCACCGATGCGCTGACCACCTGGGTTCAGGCCGTGGCCAGCCCCGAACCCTCGCACTGAGTCGTTTCCTTCAGGTTCCGATGTCGCACTTCAGCACCATTAAGACCGAGCTCCGCGACCGCGAAGCCCTGGTGGCAGCCCTCACCGCCCTCGGCCATGCCCCGAGCCAAGGTCCACGTCAGGTGCGCGGCTACCGCGGCCAGCAAGAGTTGGCTGAGCTGGTCGTCAGCCCTGAGCAAGGTGGTGATCTGGGCTTCCGGCTCAATGCCTCCAGCGGCGCCTACGAGCTCGTCACCGATCTGGATCTCTGGATGCTGCCGGTGCCTCCCGAGCGCTTCCTGGCCCAGCTGCAGCAGCGTTATGCCCTCGAAGCCATCCTGGCGGCCAGCGCTGCCGAAGGATTCCAGGTGTCCCAGCAGACCAGCGCTGACGATGGCTCCATTGAACTGGTGGTGACGCGCTGGGCCTGATGGGCCAAACGCCCATGTCAACTCCTGCGTCATCGCCGTCTCCGGACATTGCGTTTCGCATTGACCCCCAAGCCCTGGCGGTTCAGCCAACTGGCTTGGAACCCTTGCTCGGCGGAAGCCTGCGCCAGCAGGCGGTATGGGTCGATGAGGCGGTCTGCATTGGTTGCAGTTACTGCGCACACGTGGCGTGCAACACGTTTGCACTCGAGCCCCAGTGGGGGCGCTCGAGAGCCATTCGCCAGGATGGTGACAGCACCGAGCGCATCCAGGAAGCCATCGACACCTGCCCCGTCGACTGCATCCACTGGGTGGCTTACGAAGCGTTGCCCGAGCTCGAACAGCGCTTGAACGAGCAGGAGCTGCAGCCCTTGGGCTTGCCCAGCCCCAGCCGCGTCAAACGCAGCCTGCCCCGCCGGCAGGGGTAGTTCAGGGGCTGCCCAGGGGCAGTTTGGCGGGGATGCCGACCGCCCTGGGGTACTGCCTCGGGCAGGGGGCCTGAGGCCTGAGGGTGATCGCATGCCGTTGGCCCCGCTGCTGGGGCAGCTCCAACGCCTGAACTGCCGTCACCGTGGCCCCCAGTTGACGGGCCGCGGCGTCGAGGGGGTGTTGATCGGCCGCTGACCATTGCCCGCGGTACAGCACGGCGGCTCCGGTCGGCTTGAGCAACGGCACCAGGTATTCGGCCACGACCGGTGCAGGAGCCACCGCTCGCGCCATGGCCCCATCGAACTGGCCGCGCCAGGAGCGTTGCTGGCCCAGTTTTTCGATGCGCTCGGCACAGAAGCTGAGTCGATCGGCCAGGCCCAGGCTCTGGGCCATGGCGCGCACCGCCTCCACCTTGCGTTGCACCGAATCCACCAGGCTCACCTGCGCGTTGGGGATTGCAATCGCCAGCGCCAGGCCAGGAAAGCCGCCGCCGGTGCCCACGTCCACCAGCCGCAGGGGTGGGGCGTTCGCCGCTGCCGGGGTCTGGGTCTGGATCAGGTCCACAAACGGCCAGAGGCTGTCAAAGATCTGGGCGATCCAATAGTCCTCGCCTTCGACCAGCCGGGTCAGGTTCAGCCGGCTGTTCCATTGGCGCAGTTCAACCTGCAGGCGGGTGTACAGCTCCAACTGCGACGCCGAAGGCTGCCATCCCAGCAGGGTCCACAACGTTGTCAGATCCGGGCTGCTCACCTGAACGCGCCACCTCGATCTCTTTCTAGGATCCCGCAAACCATGGGGTCATGCCTGCTCCCAGTCACTACGACCTGTTGGGGTTGCCGCCCGGGGCCAGCGCCGATGATCTGCGTCAGGCCTTCCGGCAGTTGAGCAAGCGCTACCACCCCGACACCACCGCCCTGCCCTTGCCCCAGGCCGAGGCTGCCTTCCAACAGTTGCAGCGCGCCTATGGCGTGCTCAGCGATCCGGAGCAGCGGCGTCGTTACGACGCCCAGTTGCTCGCCAGTAGGGCGACCGACCTGGCGGCCCCACTGGCGGCGCGAGCAGCTGCGAGCCCGGTGTCGCCGCGTCGACCCCTGTCGGGTGGTGAATGGTTGGCGCTGCTGTTGCTGGTGCTGGCGGCAGGCTTTTCGC
>VGQR01000198.1 GCA_016882345.1 Cyanobacteria bacterium K_DeepCast_35m_m2_023 | reverse complement strand
GCAGCAGCAGCAGGACAAAGCCCAGCGCTGAAAACGCCGCGATGCGGATCTTCGCCTTGATCAGCAGGGTCAGCAGCAGCAGAACTGTGGTTTTGAGGGCCAGGACCTTGGCCGCACTGAAGGGACAGAACGGATTCAGAAGCACGGTGAGACGACGACGTCGCCCCATGCTGGCGGGCTCAGCGCGGGGCAGTGGGTTCTGGGGCGTTGAAGATCTGACCCAACCGCTGGCTCGATGACCTGCTCGGTTCCCGCTTGGCCCTGGCCGTGGGGCTGCTGTTGTGTCCCATTCGGCCCTGCGCCGCTTCAACCAGCTGGAGGCCAGCGGCAGCGCCGCCAACGCCGAACGAGACGCACTGCTCCGCTGCCCGCGAAGAGGCCCGCTGGCTCGATCTGCCGTCGCCACATGAGCTGCAGATTGCTCAGCGACTGACTGACGCCATGGCACATCTGGAGGATCGCCTTGATGAATACAGCCCTGTTGCTGGCGGGTGTGTTACTGCTGCTTGGGATCGCCTCCAGCAAGTTTTTAGCCCGACTGGGTGTCCCCGTTCTGGTCCTGTTTCTGTCGGTCGGGATGCTGGCTGGCTCGGAAGGCTTGGGCCGGATTCCCTTTGGGTACTACCCCCTGGCCAACGATGTCGGCAGTGTGGCTTTGGCCTTCATCCTCTTTGACGGTGGGTTGCGCACGTCGCTTGCTTCTGACGTCAATGGTAATCAAATGCCTGAAAAAGATGCAGTTGATTCGTCGAGAGCCTTGAGTCAGTTGCTGGCCGGTAGGAGGAAGTTTTGTGAACTCGCCGCTATGGGAAGAAACGCGCTGAAGAGTGTTCGTTGAATCCATCCATCCCTAACGGCCGAGGTGCACGCTCGCTCAAATGGCCAGATTCAGACGCATGACGACGATGAGATGCGCTGCGGCAGCAGCGTTGAGACCTTTGTGCGACCACCAGTCAGGTTCTTCGCCAGCGCCACCGTCACCAGGATTGAGGAAAGATTCCGCTGTTTCCTCGCAACTCCGCCAGCTTCGATCAGTGTTGACCTGTGGTGCCAGCGAGGAGATATCCAGACATCAGCCATCAGTCAGAAGAGAGGTTATTTGCCATGCCGATGGATGAAGGGGAGCAAGGCCTTTACCGCGTGTGGATCACAGCCCTGCGGACGGCTCGCTTCGACAGCCTGATTGATGCCCAGAGCTTTGCCGGTCAGCTCTTTCACGATCGCGACCACGTGGTGATCCTTGAAAAGCTGGCCCCGAATGGTAGCTGGTTGCAGTTGGATCAGTTGATGTGACCGCTGCGCATTGCCACAAGCTGCTGATGCTGCAACAGCCCTGATGCAGGCAACAGCAAGTCCTGCAGCCCGGTAGGGTGCGCAATGGGCGTCAACAAGCGGCATCACCGCTTCTGATCAGCCGAGGCCTGAGGATTTGGGTTCCAGTAAGTGAATTGCTGGCGCAGCCAGTCCATCTCATCTGTGCTCCAAATCAGTGCCATGCAGTCACTCAGCAGCGATCTGTTGCCTTGCAGAGTGCTGATGGTCGTCCTTGCTGCATGGTTCGTCGTTGCGAAGTTGCCGGACTGATCGAGATTGCTTCATTGCAACTGTCAATGTGCTGAATCAAACCTCGCTGAATTCTGCGCTGTAACGCTGGATGGGTCCAATACCAGGATTGACTCATGATCAATCAAACCCCAGTGATCACCCCAATCGCAGCTCTGTCTCAGCTTGATGCTCAGTCAATCAATGGCGGCGGGACCGGCACCGGAGCGGTCGTACAGAATTTTCAAAATTTCTCCAAGGATCTGTACGGTGTCCCATTCCCAGTCGCCTACAGGCCCTTCATCGGCGCCAATGGATGGGGAAAACTGGTGAGTGAATCGTTTTCGAAAATCGACTGACTGGCGATCGATCGCTCTCTCGAGACTCGGGCGGCTTCATGCCGCCTTGTTCGAGCTTCGTCATGGCAACGATTCCCTCGTCCGCAATGCTTGCCTGCAACGAGGTCAAGGGGCAGAGTTGGTTGTCTGGTTGAACCGTCATGCGCCCATTGTTGGTCTGCGCTGCTGCTCTGGTGGCTTTGGTTGCTCCCTCTGGCGTCCAAGCCACCACCCTCGAACAGGCCTGTCAGACATTTGCGGCCAGGCTTAACGCGGCCAAAGCATCTGGTGATCAGCAGAAAGCCCAGTCCATTTACACCAAGGGCTCTCAGCGCATTGCCAGCCGATTCAATGGCGCCACATGCCCGACTGTGACGGCGCCGACGCCCTGATCGTTCTGCTGGCACCCTCCGGGGCTTGTCGCGTCGGCATTGTTGTTAGTCCGTCACCCTGCCTCGGCGATCCAGCAGCTTTCAGGCCGCCTCAGTGACGTTGAGGCTGTGCCCAGGCATCGCTCGAGCTGAACCAGCAGGCCATGGCCAGGCTGCGTCAAGCTGGTCATCCCGTCTGCTGGCAAGGCCATGGTCATGCGGTTGATCTTGAGGCCGCTGTTGGCCTGTCTCAGCCTGGTGTTGGTGGTGCTTGGCCTCACGTCTCCAGCCTGGGCAGACTTTGCGCTGCCGCCGCTGCCCTACGCGGCCGCTGCTCTGGAGCCGGCGATCGATGCCTCCACGATGACGATCCACCACGACCGCCATCACGGCGCTTACGTCGCCAACCTCAACGCCCAGATTGAGACCAACCCCTCGCTCAAAACCATCAGTCTCGAGGCGCTGCAGGGCCAGATTTCGCGCTACCCGCTGGCCGTGCGCAACAACGGTGGCGGCCACTGGAACCACAGCCAGTTCTGGGCTGTAATGGCGCCCCAGGGCCAGGGCGGCACACCGTCAACAGCGCTGCTGGCCGCGATCAACCGCGACTTCGGTTCGCTCGAGGCCTTGCAACGCCAGTTCAACCAGGCCGCTGCCGGCCGGTTCGGTTCGGGGTGGGCCTGGCTGATCAGCAAGCCCGACGGCACGCTGGCTGTCACCAGCACGGCGAATCAGGACAATCCGCTGATGGATGTGGACGGCATCGAGCGCGGCACCCCTCTGCTGGGGCTGGATGTGTGGGAGCACGCCTATTACCTCCAGTACCAGAACCGGCGGGCCGATTACATCGGCGCCTGGTGGCCTCTGGTGAACTGGAATGAGGTGAACCGCCGTTTCGCAGCAGCTTCATGACCGGCAACCTGAAGGCCATCGGCTTTTTGTTCACCTGGGTGTTGGGTTGGGGCATCGGTGGCTCGCTGATCGATGCCGGCCTGATCAACGCGGGTGTGTATTCCCTCGACGGCGGTCAGATTGGGACCGCCCTCACGTTTACGCTCTGGACCCTGCTTTGGGGTGCCGGAAGCGTGAGGTTGTATCAACGCTGGGCCCAGCCTCCGAAACCTGGACCGTGACCATTCAGCGATCTCCTCTGCGCGCTGGCGTGTGCCCTGAATCTGCGCTCTTGAGCCATGGTGCAGGCTTGACGAACTGTTCGGGTTGCTTGTGGTGATGGCTTTGCCTTCACCACGCCGCTCAATGGTGCCCCAGTCTGTCGTCGAAGCCCGGGCGCAATGCTGTCCAGACCGCTGGCACCGCGTACTGTTCAGGCATGAAGCTGTTGGTGGTGGAAGACGACCCGCCCCTCAGGCATGGATTGCTCAGGCTCCTGAACCAATGGGGCTAGGCAGCAGAAGCCTCTGCCACCGGCGCCCAGGCCCTGCAGTGGCTCGAGCAAGACCTGTTTGATCTGGTGTTTCTCGATCTGGGGCTGCCTGACATCGATGGCTTCGTGGCCTGCCGTCAGCTGCGGTAACAGGCCCAGCACCAGCCCTTGGTGATGATGCTCACCGCCCGTGATGAGCACCAGGCCAAACCGCAGGGTCTCGATGCCCAGGCCATGGGCACCGCTGAGGCGGAACACGAGGAGAATCAAGCGGCACAGGCAATCGAGGAGGCCGAAGGTCGGCGCAGCATCAGCACCACCTGGGCGGTGATCAGGGAAGCTGTCGTGCTGGTGTTCATCGCCGAGCTGGGCGATTGCACCCAATTCACGACGATCGTCCTGGGGACGGCTCCTGCCTTCAGTTTCGCTGGTCTGTTGGCCGGAACGCTCGTGGGTCATGCGCTGGTCACCGGGCTGGCGGTGGGTGCCGGCACGTGGATTGGCAGCCGCATCAGTGAAAAACTGCTGTACCGACTGAGTGGTGGTCTGTTCGTTGCCTTTGGCTTGCTTGCAATCAAGCAAGCCCTGGGCTGATGTGATGGCGTGATGGCGGCGATTCACATCGATTCGCAACGGTCATCTGGGGACCGATGGGCAAAACGCCTCGCGCCGCCAGCATGATCAACAGCTCACGTTGCGATGTCGATCACGCGTCTCCGTGCTGTGTTCACCACCCTGAGCGTGCTCGTCATGGCGCTGGGGCTATTGGCTGGCTGCGCTCGACGTTCTGAAACCAGCGCTGATCGTCGCCTCGGCGGTGTGGCCTATGTCGTGATTGGTTCCTATGGCCAAGAGCGGCCCAATCAAGCGGGGCCTCCTGAATAAGGTCAGACCAGTTGCGCCGCAATGGATATGACCAGTTTCTGGCGGTAAAATGTACGCAAATGGGTGCATTTGCGCCCACAAGCCGCCC
>VGQR01000197.1 GCA_016882345.1 Cyanobacteria bacterium K_DeepCast_35m_m2_023 | reverse complement strand
GCTGGGCGTGGGGGCATCGCTGCTGGCGATTCCGGCCCAGACCACGATTCAGGAAGACACTCCAGAAGCGATGCGCGGCAAGGTGTTCGGCCTTCAGAACAACCTCATCAATGTGGCGCTGAGCCTCCCCCTGGTGCTGGCGGGAACGGTGGTGAGCCGCTATGGCCTGCTGCCGGTGTTATGGATCCTTGCGGCATTGACCCTGTCAGCAGCCTTGCTCGAGCGGCCCTGGCAGGCCACCCCCCGGTAATCGGCCCGAGCGTCAACGCTGTTAGCGTCGATCCGGTCGCAGACGGTTTCGGTGGCACACGTTGCCTGGTTGGGCAAGAAGTCACCCTTCTGCGGCAATGTCACCTATGGGCTGACAACGACCCATGCCCTGCGCAGCCGCGGGCACGGCATCAGCTTCATCCACTTCGACACCCCGGCCACCAGCCTGAGTCGTCCCAGTGCGGGCGATGAAACCGGAAAGCCCGAGAACGGCGACAACCCCGAGGTCGCCTTGCCCTACCTGGTCAAGGGCCAGGTGTACACGATCCCGTCTTTGGGGGCCCAACGGGAACTGCGCGAGTCGCTGGAGCGGCTCAAACCCGACCTGGTGCACGCCAGCCTCACCCTCTCGCCCCTCGACTTTCTGCTGCCCGATCTGTGCCAGCAGTTGGGGTTGCCGTTGGTGGCCACATTTCATCCACCGTTTGACGCCAGCCTGCGCAATCTGACGGCCGGCACCCAGCAGCTCACCTACCAGCTCTACGCCCCGTCACTCGCGCGCTACGACCGCGTCATCGTCTTTTCCGAGATCCAGGCCGAGGTGCTGCAGCGCCTGGGGGTGCCGGCCGAACGGCTGGCGGTGATCCCCAATGGGGTCGACACCACCCTGTGGCGCCCCAGCCACCCCAGCAGCGACAGCGCAGCGCTGGCCGAACTGCGCCGCCGCTTTGCCGGGCAACGGGTGTTCCTGTACATGGGGCGGATCGCCACCGAAAAAAATGTCGAAGCCCTGCTCAAGGCCTGGCGCCTGGTTCGGCCCCGGGGGTGCGTCCTGGTGATCGTCGGCGATGGTCCGGCCCGCAGCGCCCTGCAACAGACCACCAGCGATGACCATGGGGTCATCTGGTGGGGGTATGAACCAAGCCTTGAGCGCCGCGTGGCCTTTCAGCAGCTGGCCGAGGTGTTTGTGCTGCCTTCCCTGGTCGAGGGTCTGTCCCTGGCCCTGCTGGAAGCCATGGCTGCCGGCAGCGCCTGCGTCGCCACCGACGCCGGTGCCGATGGCGAAGCCCTCGACGGCGGCGCTGGCATTGTGATCAGCACCCAGGGGGTCACCACCCAACTGCGCACGCTGCTGCCGGTGCTGCGCGACCAGCCCGTGCTGACCGCCGAACTCGGTCGTCGCGCTCGCGCCAGAGCACTGGAGCGTTACACGATCAGTGCCAACATCGATGCGCTTGAGCAGCTCTACAGCCAGCTTCTCGGCCAGCGCAAGGCCCTGGTGGCCTGAGCGCTTGGCTCTCAGGTCCAGATCGAGGGATCGGCGCAGCGGGGACAGTCGGCAAACGGGTTGGCGTCATCAAGCAAGTCTTCGCTGATGCCCAGACAGATCTGATCGAGGGGCAGCGAAAAACTGTGGGGATCACGATCAAACGGACCTTCGACATAAGCGCCGATCCGTTCAGCGACCAGAAAACCAAAGAACAGCAGCGCACCGATCAGCGGCAAGCCACTGTCCTCGAAGTTGATGAACAGCTCGTAGCCGTACAACCAGGCAATCAGCCGTACAAAGGCGTCATAGGCGGGTGGGATGGGCGTGTTGCGGATCTTTTGCAGGCCACCGATCGCATCCGTTAAAGCTTCAACAGAGCGAATCAGGGCATCGCGGGCAACATCGCTGATGGCACCCTGCTCAAACAACCGCTGCAGCGCCAGGGCCCGCCTGCGACACAGCTGCTGAACCGTGACGCCGGGGGTACAACCGAGGCTCACCGCAAGCTGTACCACTCGCTGGCGCAGCTGGGCCTGGGCAAAACCACGCAGCTCGAAATTGAGAAGCCAAACCAACAGAACCTGCAACTGCAGCAGTCGCATCTGCTCACGGCGATGTTGCCGCGCCATTGGCAGCACAGCCAGCAAGCTGTCGCGCCAATGGCGACTCTGGTTGACCACAGCCCCCCAGAGACTGCGCGCCTCCCACCAGCGGTTGATCGCCTGGGTGTTGCGGAACGCTAGAAACACCGAGACAGCGATCCCCAGGGTGGATTGAAGTCCGTCGGCAGCCATCAAGGGGCTCAGCCTCACGGGGGTGAACGCCCCGGCGCCCAGGCACAACGCTGCCATCACCAGCAGGTCGAGGCGCATGCGCCACAACAGCTGCACCAGCACCCGCGGGTAATGGCGCCGGGCCATGTGGGGTGCCGGCGCCACGGGGTGGGCCACGATCTCAACCATCGGCACTGTCCATCAACCCGGCACAGCAGGCAGCGAACGCCGCGGACGGATCCGCCGCCGCTGTGATCGGCCGACCGATCACCAGCTGGCTGGCCCCCGCAGCCATCGCCTGGGCAGGGGTCATCACCCGGGCCTGGTCGCCACGGGGGCTGTCAGCGGGGCGAATGCCGGGAGTCACCAGCGCAAACGGCTCTGGGTGAGCCGACCGCAGGGCGGCCACCTCCAGCGGTGAGCAGACGCATCCCCCGATGCCGGCCGCAGCCGCCAGTTGGGCCAGCCGAGGCACGTAATCGGCCAGCGATTGGGTGATCGCCAGCTCGTCGGCGAAGCGGCCCGAATCCCAGCTGGTGAGCACCGTCACCGCCAGCAGCGTGGGCGGCGGCAATGCAGCCTCTGACGCACCCAGGCGCGCTGCCGCCTGCGCCGCAGCCAGGGCTTCCGTGCCGGCGCAGGCATGCACGGTGATCAGCTCGGCCCCCAGCCGGGCGGCACTGCGGCAGGCACCGGCCATGGTGGCGGGGATGTCGTGGAACTTCAGATCGAGGAACACCCGCTTGCCCTGATCACGCAGCTGCTGAACCACAACCGGTCCTGCCGCCGTGAACAACTCGAGTCCGACCTTGACCCAGCGCAGTTCAGGCAGCGATGAAGCGAAAGCCAAAGCCTGCTCGGGAGCCATGCCATCGAGCGCAACGATGATTCGCTCAGCAGACTCATCAACCACAGGGCAATGTCAGCAGCATCGACCGCAAGATTACGGAGCTGCCATCCAGCCAAGCCAATCTCGCCCGGCTGAGACAGGTCCGCCCCGGGTCGAACGCCAACAGGTGACAGCCTCAGGATCAGCCCTTCACCAAACGCCGGAAGGTCTTCTTGCCCAGCTGCAGCACCTTGCCGTCCAGCTCGGCAGCGTCGCTGAACTCATGGTTGGCATCGCTCAGTCGGGTTCCGTCCAGCTTGACCCCACCCCCCAGAATCTGGCGGCGCGCCTCGCTGCTGCTGCTGCACACCCCCACTGCGGCCAGCAGATAAAAGGCCTTGGCCGGGAAGTTCACTGAGGCCAGGGACGCCTCGGGAACCTCGGCTGCAGCCGCCCCCGTGCCGGCAGCTCCACCCACCAGGGTGGCCGCATCGAGCTGGGCCTGTCGGGCGGCAGCCGGGCCATGGCGCGCACGGGTCACCTCCAGGGCCATGGCCTTCTGGCGCTCGCGCGGGTTGGCTGGCAGGGCCGTCAAATCGAGATCGGTGAGCAGGGTCAGATAGTCGTCGACCAGGGCATCTGGCACCTTTTCAAGTTTGGAGTACATCGTCAAAGGATCGTCACTGAGCCCCACGGTGTTGCCCAGGCTTTTGCTCATTTTCTGGACGCCATCGAGACCCGGCAGGATCGGCAGCAGCAAACCAAACTGAGGCCTCTGGCCCATGTGGCGCTGCAGATCGCGGCCCATCGCCACGTTGAACTTCTGGTCGGTGCCGCCCAGCTCAACGTCGGCTGCGATCTGAACCGAGTCGTAGCCCTGCAGCAGCGGATAGAGAAACTCGCGCAATGAAATCGGCGTGCCGGATCCGTAACGCTTGGCAAAGTCCTCTTTGGCCAGCATCTGTCCCACGGTGCTGGTGCCTAGCAGCTCGATCACTTGGGGCAGATCCAGGGTTGCCAACCACTCGCTGTTGCGCCGCACCTCGAGGCGTCCGGGTGTCTCAAAATCGAGCAGGGCCACAGCCGGGTCCTGTCCTTGGCCCAGCTGGTGCAGGTAGGTGCGGGCGTTGGCTTCGACCTCGTCGGCGCTGAGCTGCACCCGCGTGGCGCTCTTGCCGGTGGGATCGCCAATGCGGGCGGTGAAATCCCCGATGATCAGCACTGCCGTATGGCCGGCATCCTGGAAGGCCCGCAATTTGCGGAACAGGATCGAATGCCCCAGATGGATGTCTGATCCGGTGGGATCGATGCCGAGCTTGATGCGCAGGGGCCGGCCCTGGGCGTGGGACTCGGCCAGGCGTGCCGCCAGGGCCTGATTGGGATCGTCAGCAGCCTCGGCGGGAAAGAGATCGGCGATGCCGCGGACCAACCACTGCGGAAGCGCCTCCCGATCCAGCTGCACTGCCTCGGCCACGACAACAAGGCCCGACTGTACGGGTCAGAGGACTCAGGCCTCGAGCTCCAACTGCGAT
>VGQR01000196.1 GCA_016882345.1 Cyanobacteria bacterium K_DeepCast_35m_m2_023 | reverse complement strand
TTCTTCAAGGTTGTGCAGCTGACTGGGTGTTGCCCATGCCTGTTGCTGCGCATCGTTCGGGTTGGACCGCTCTGATCACCGGCCTCGCTGTGGGATTGGCAGCGGCAGCAGCAGCCGTGCCACCGGCGTCGGCCGAAGGGGTGCTGCAACGGGTGGCCCGCAGCGGTGAGCTGCAGATGGTGGGCCCAGCCAGCCACCCGCCGATGCTGAGCCTCGATGCCCAGGGCCGGCCCCAGGGCTATGGCGCGCTGGTGGCCCAGCGCATCGCCGATCTCGTTGGCTAGGCGGTGGGCCGACCGGTGCGACTGGTGTACACAGCGGTCAGTGATTCGGCGGCGATCAGTCAGCGCCTGAGTGAGGGCAAGGCCGAGCTGGCCTGTGGCCTGCCCTTCACCTGGGCCCACGACGAGGTGCTGGATTTCACGCTTCCGATCGGCCTCTCGGGCCTGCGCCTGCTGGCCCCGGCCGGTCGCCTCGATGGCAGCCCAGCAGCCCTGGCTGGCCAACGCATCGGCGTGGTGGCCGACTCGCTGGCCGACACCCAGCTGCGCGGCATGCAGCCGGCGGCCCAGGTGCAGACCTTTGCCGATCTGGGCGCTGCGGTGACAGCCCTGGGCCGCGGCCAGGTCGCGGGGGTGATTGGCGATTCGTTGCTGCTGCGGGCCCTGGCCCGCCAGCAGGGGCTGAAGGGCGAGGCCCTCACCCCGGCCGTGCCCTACCTGCGCTATGCGGTGACCTGCGCCGTGCCCGAGAACAGCTCGGCGTTCCGCAGCCTGGCCAATCGCGCGATCGCCCAGTTGCAGCAGGGCTATGTCAATGGCAATGCGGCGGATGTCGAGGCGGTGAACCGCTGGCTGGGTCCCGGTTCGGTCCTCAACCTGACGCCGGCCCAGATTCGCGACGTCTTCGATGGCTTGCTGTTCGGGGTCGAGCCGTTGCGCCCCGCCCCGCAGGCCGCCGCCGGATCGCGGTGAGGTTGCGCCCCGTTCCTGTTCTTTGCCTCCCAACCCAATGAAGCTGCTCACCCAATCCCGTTTGTTCGGTCTTCTGCTGATCGCCGCGTCCCTGCCGTTTGACACCGGTCTGGCGCTGGCCATGAAGGCCGATGGCACGGCCATGGAGGCCCGCCTGCAGCGCATCGCCGCCGCCGCGCGTCAGCGCCAGGTTGAGGCCGACAGCGCTGGGCAGGGTGCCATCGGTCCTGATGCGATCAGCTTCGTGGTGGTGGGCCCCGGCGGGGTTGGCTGGGGCAACGGTGGTTTCAACAATGGCGGCTTCTACAACGGGGGCTGGGGCAATGGCGGGTTCAACAACGGAGGCTTTCACAACGGTGGCTTCCGCAACGGCGGCTTCTTCAACGGCGGATTCCGCAATGGTGGCTTCCGCAACTGGTGAGGGGCCGCTGCGCCTGCTGGTGCTGCAGCCCACGCCCTATTGCAACCTCGATTGCGACTACTGCTACCTGCCCAGCCGCGACGACCGCAGCCGCTTGTCGCTCGAGATTCTGGATGCGGCCCTCGAGCGGGTGCTCGAGAGCCCCTATCTCGATGGCCCGTTCACCTGCTCTGGCATGCCGGCGAGCCGTTGGCGGTGCTGCCAGCGTTCTATGACGTCGCCACGGCACGGATTGCAGTGGCCCTGGAGCGCCACGGGCTGCCGCCCGACATGGTGCAGCAGTCGTTGCAGACCAACGGCATCAGCATTGATGCCGCCTGGTGCGATTGCTTCGAGCGCAACGGCATCCACGTGGGCGTGAGCCTCGATGGCCCCGCCTTTGTGCACGATGCCCACCGCCGCACCCGCACCGGCAAGCCCAGCCATGCCGCCGTGCTGCGGGGGATCCGCTGGTTGCAGCAGCGGCAGATCCCCTTCAACGCCATCGCCGTGCTCACGGCGGATTCCCTCGATCACGCCGATGCCCTGTTCGACTTTTTCGTCGAGCACGGCATTGCCGAGGTCGGCTTCAACATGGAGGAGACCGAGGGGGAAAACACATGCTCCAGCCTCGATCGCCCCGAGCTCGAGGCGCGCTATCGGGCCTTCATGCAGCGCTTCTGGCATCGCACGATGGCCAGCCCCGGCGCCCTGCGGTTGCGCGAATTCCAGGGCATCGCCACCTTGGCCTGTCGCGACCAGCGGCTGGCCCAGACCGACATGAACCATCCCTTCGTGATCGTCAATGTCGACGCACGCGGGGATGTCTCCAGCTTTGATCCCGAGTTGCTGGGGGTCGAGCTTGAGCGATTCGGCCGTTTCGCTTTCGGCAATGTGCGCGAGCACAGCCTGGTTCAGATCGCGGCAGACCCGCGCTTTGGGCAGGTGGCCGCCGAGATGGCGGCCGGGGTCGAGGCCTGCCGCCGCAGTTGCGCCTACTTCGGGCTCTGCGGTGGCGGCGCCGGCAGCAACAAGGTCTGGGAGCACGGCCGGTTTGACGGCAGCGAGACCCAGGCCTGCCGCTATCGCATTCAGCTGGTGGCCGATGTGGTGCTGGCCGGTCTCGAGCAGCAGCTCGGGCTCACGGCAGCGGCCTAGCTGCAGGGGATGATCAGGGGGCTGCCGCACAAGCCGCCCCCATGCTTCGCCTTGCCCACACCCTCGATGCCCAGTTGCGTGAGGCGATGGGGCGGGCCTTTCCAGAGGCGGCAGCCCAGGCCCAGGCGGCTGGCCGGCCCCTGGATCCCCAGCTGGCGCCGGCCAGCAAGCCCGAATTCGGCGACTTTCAGGCGAACGGGGCCCTGCCCCTGGCCAAACCCCTGGGCCTGCCCCCCCGCAACATCGCCGAAGCGGTGGTGGCGCAGCTCGAGGCCGATCCGGCCTTCGGCGAGCTGTGCCTGCCGCCGCAGATCGCCGGGCCGGGCTTCATCAACCTGACCCTGCGCCCCGAGCGCCTGGCGGCCGAGGTGGCGGCGCGCCTGGTCGATCCGCGCCTGGGGGTGCCCACGGCTGCCGCAGAACGCCGCCAACAGCAGACCCCTGCGCCGGTGGTGGTGGATTTTTCGAGCCCCAACATCGCCAAAGAGATGCACGTGGGGCATCTGCGCTCGACGATCATCGGCGACTGCCTGGCGCGGGTGCTCGAGTTTCGCGGCCATGCGGTGCTGCGGCTCAACCACGTGGGCGACTGGGGCACCCAGTTCGGCATGTTGATCACCCACCTCAAGCAGGTGGCACCCGAGGCGCTCGAGCGGCCTGGTGCCGTCGATCTCGGTGACCTGGTGGCCTTTTACCGCCAGGCCAAGGCGCGTTTCGACGACGACGAGGCGTTTCAGACCACCTCCCGCGAGGAGGTGGTCAAGCTGCAGGGCGGAGACCCGGTCTCGCTCAAGGCCTGGGGGCTGCTGTGCGACCAGAGCCGGCGCGAGTTTCAGATCATCTACGACCGCCTCGACATTCGCCTTGGCGAGCGCGGCGAGTCGTTCTACAACCCCTACCTGCAGGCGGTGGTCGACGACCTCAAGGCCGCGGGGTTGCTGGTGGTCGACGACGGGGCCGGCTGCGTGTTTCTGGAGGGGGTGAGTGGTAAGGACGGCAAGCCGCTGCCGTTGATCGTGCAGAAGAGCGACGGCGGTTTCAACTACGCCACCACCGATCTGGCGGCGATTCGCTACCGCCTGGCGGCCGCCCCGAATGGCGATGGTGCCGTGCGACTCATCTACGTGACCGATGCGGGCCAGGCGTCCCACTTTGCCGGCGTGTTTCAGGTGGCGCGGCGCGCGGGCTGGGTGCCTGAGGCCGTGCGCATCGAGCATGTGCCCTTTGGTCTGGTGCAGGGCGACGACGGCAAGAAGCTCAAGACCCGCGCCGGCGACACGGTGCGGCTCAAGGACCTGCTCGATGAGGCGGTGGAGCGCGCCGAAGCCGACCTGCGCCGCCGCCTCGCTGAGGAGGACCGCAGCGAAGACGAGTCCTTCATCACGCACGTCGCCACCACCGTCGGCATTGCCGCGGTCAAGTACGCCGACCTGAGCACCAACCGGATCACCAACTACCAGTTCTGCTTTGATCGCATGTTGGCCCTCAGCGGCAACACGGCGCCCTACCTGCTGTATGCCGTGGTGCGCATCGCCGGCATCGCCCGCAAGGGGGGTGATCTGGGTGTTGATCTCGGTGGCGCTGCAGCTGAGACCGAGGCGGCCGCTGCAGATCGCGCGCCCCTCCACTTCAGCGAACCCCAGGAGTGGGCCCTGATCCGCGACTTGCTCAAGCTTGATGCCGTGATCGCCGAGGTCGAGGAGGAGCTGCTGCCGAACCGGCTGTGCAGCTACCTGTTCGAGCTGTCGCAGGTGTTCAACCGCTTCTACGACCAGGTGCCGGTGCTCAAGGCCGAGGAGCCGGCCCGCAGCTCGCGGCTGGCGCTGTGCCGTTTGACGGCTGACACCCTCAAACTGGGGCTGGGACTGCTGGGGATTCCGACGCTGGAGCGCATGTGAGCTGACTGCTCCAGGTTTCATCCGCTTGTACCTGGGGCAACAGCAACCAGCCGAGCCTGGCGCCATCAAGCAGCTGCGGCTTCCACTGGCTCACCTGGATCGGGTGGATGGCGTGATCGGCGGCGATCTCCTGGTTCGTCTTGCGGCCACTGATCGCCGCCATGGCGACTCGGGCCTTGAACGCGGGGTCGTGGAGCGGCGCTTGCTCAACTCC
>VGQR01000195.1 GCA_016882345.1 Cyanobacteria bacterium K_DeepCast_35m_m2_023 | reverse complement strand
GACAAGGAAGAGGCCGTGCGTGAGCAGGACTTCACCAAGGCCGGTGAACTGCGCGACAAGGAGGTGGAACTGCGCGAGCAGATCCGCACGATCCTGGCGGCCCGCAAGGACGACGAGCCCGTGGCGGCTGAAGAGGCCGGCTCGAGCGATGTGGCGTCATCCCAGACCCCTGCGCCCATTGCCGAAGGTGCCGACAGCGACCGTTCTCCCGTCGTCACCGAAGAGGACATCGCCCAGATCGTCGCTTCCTGGACCGGTGTGCCGGTGCAGAAGCTCACCGAGAGCGAGTCGGTGAAGCTGCTCAACATGGAGGAGACCCTGCACCAGCGCCTGATCGGTCAGGACGAGGCCGTCAAGGCGGTCTCGCGGGCCATCCGCCGTGCCCGGGTGGGTCTGAAGAACCCCAACCGGCCGATCGCCAGCTTTATTTTCAGCGGCCCCACCGGCGTCGGCAAAACCGAGCTCACCAAAGCGCTGGCGGCCTACTTCTTCGGCAGCGAAGAGGCGATGATCCGCCTCGACATGTCCGAGTTCATGGAGCGCCACACGGTCAGCAAGCTGATCGGTTCGCCTCCGGGCTATGTGGGTTTCAACGAAGGCGGCCAGCTGACCGAAGCGGTGCGGCGCCGGCCCTATACCGTAGTGCTGTTCGACGAGATCGAGAAGGCCCACCCCGACGTGTTCAACCTGTTGCTGCAGCTGCTGGAAGACGGCCGTCTGACCGACTCCAAGGGCCGCACGGTCGACTTCAAGAACACCTTGATCATCATGACCTCGAACATCGGCTCGAAGGTCATCGAGAAGGGTGGCGGCGGCCTCGGCTTCGAGTTCGGCGGCGGCGACGCCGAAGAGACCCAGTACAACCGCATCCGCTCGCTGGTCAACGAAGAACTCAAGCAGTACTTCCGCCCCGAGTTCCTCAACCGCCTCGACGAAATCATCGTCTTCAGGCAGCTCAGCCGCGATGAGGTCAAGGAAATCTCCGAGATCATGCTCAAGGAGGTCTTTGGCCGCATGCTCGAGAAGGGCATCAGCCTGTCGGTCACCGACGCGTTCAAAGAGCGGCTGGTGGATGAGGGTTACAACCCCAGTTACGGCGCCCGTCCGCTGCGCCGTGCGGTGATGCGCCTGCTCGAAGATTCACTCGCCGAGGAATTCCTCAGTGGGCGCATCGGCGATGGCGACGCTGCCGTTGTCGATGTTGACGCCGACAAACAGGTGGTGATTCGCAAGCAGGGTGCGGACATCCCCGCTGTGCCCCAGCTCGCCAGCGTCTGAGCGTCTGAACTGTCGCGTCCATGGTCGCCTTTGTCCACGCCATCGCTCCAGCCCAGGTGCTTCGCGGCCCTGGCGCCTGGGCTCAGGCTGTGCCGATGATCCAGGCCCTGTGCACCAGGCCTCTGGTGTTGGGCCGCAGTGCGGCGACCCTGGACTTGCGGCAGCGGTTGATTGACCAGCTGCGCCAGGCAGGACTCGATTCCCAGCTCGAACATCTGCAGCACGATTGCTGCGACGAAGATCTCGATCCGATCGTCGAGCACACCCAGGCGGCAGGCTGCGATGGCGTCATCGCCATCGGTGGCGGCAAGGTGCTCGATGCCGGCAAGTGGCTGGCCGATCGCCTCGATCTGCCCTGCATAACCATGCCCACCAGCGCCGCCACCTGCGCCGGCTGGACCGCCCTCGCCAACGTCTATTCGCCGCAGGGGGCCTTCCGTTACGACGTCGCACTCCAGCGCTGCCCGGATCTGCTGGTGTTCGACCACGACCTGGTGCGTCAGGCGCCGGCACGCACCTTGGCCAGCGGCATTGCCGATGCCATGGCCAAGTGGTATGAAGCCTCGATCAGCAGCGGTGCCAGCAGCGATGGTCTGATCCAACAGGCGGTGCAGATGGCGCGGGTCTTGCGCGATCAGCTGTTGCTCGAAGCCCAGCAGGCGTTGGCTGAGCCCGGTGGCGAGGCCTGGGTTCGGGTCGCCGAAGCCTGCGGCCTCACCGCGGGCTTCATCGGCGGCATCGGTGGCGCCCGTTGCCGAACGGTGGCAGCCCACGCGGTTCACAACGGATTGACCCAGCTCAGTGCCTGCCACGACCAGCTCCACGGCGAGAAAGTTGGTTTTGGGATCCTGGTGCAGCTGCGCCTCGAAGAGGTTCTGGGCGGCAGCCAGTTGGCTGCCCAGGCCCGGCGTCAGTTGCTGCCGTTGTTTGCGGCCCTGGGTCTGCCGCTGAGCTTGGCTGATCTGGGGCTGGCGAAGGCCTCGCTCGCCGACCTGCAGCAAGCCTGTGACTTTGCCTGCCGCCCCGGCTCCGATCTGCATCATCTGCCGTTTGCCGTGGGCGCCAGCGACCTGCTCGCCGCCCTGGTCAGCACCACCACCGGCCTGGTCAGCGAGACGACGGCTTGAGCGCAGCGCTGTGACCACTGCCGTGTCCGAAGCGTCGCTCAGCAACAACCAGCTGCTCGAGCGCGCTGCTGTCACTCTGCTCGACCCCCAGGCGCGAGCCGTGGCCGCGGCGGTGCAGTGGTGGTCGTTGCCCGAGCTGGGTGACACTGGCGAGGCCTGGCCGGTGGCGGTCGTTGAGCCAACAGTTGCCACCGCGGTTGGAACGGCTGGCGCAGAGCCCGCAGAGCCCGTGCTGCTGCTGCATGGCTTCGACAGCTCCTGCCTCGAATTCCGCCGACTGCTGCCGCTGCTGGCTGGGCATCACCGCTTGTTTGTGCCCGACCTGTACGGCTTCGGCTTCACCCCCCGCCCGCCCGGAGCGGCCTACGGCCCTGCGGCGGTGCTGGCCCACCTCGAGGCGGTGGCGGCCCAGGTGCTGCAGCGCACCGGTGCCCGTCAGCTGGGGGTGATCGGCGCCTCGATGGGGGGCTCGGTGGCGGTCGAACTGGCCCGTCGCCTGCCTCAGCACATCAGCCGCCTGCTGCTGCTGGCGCCCGCCGGGCTCACCGGTCGGCCGATGCCCCTGCCGCCCGTGCTGGATGCCCTGGGGGTGCGTTTTCTGGCCCTGCCGGGGGTGCGTCAGGGGCTTTGCCGCAGCGCCTTTGCCGATCCGGATGCGTCGGTGGGCCCGGCCGAACTTGAGATTGCTTCCCTGCATCTGGCTTCGCCGGGCTGGGCGCAGGCATTGGCCCGTTTTGCCCGCAGCGGCGGCTTTGCCGGCTGCGGTGAGCCGTTGCCCCAGCAGCCCTTGCAGGTGTTGTGGGGGGCTGACGACCGCATCCTGCGGCAACCCCAAAAGCGGGCCGCCCTGGCTCTGTTAGGAGAACGGGTGCGGGAACTGTCCGAGTGCGGCCATCTGCCCCATCTCGATCAGCCCGCCCAGGTCTTGGCGGCCTGGAACGCCCTTTGCCAGCACACCGTTTGATGACTTCGGCCCAGGCACCATCCGGACCGGTCATGAAGCTGCTGGCCAGCGGCCTGCAGCTGTGGATCCGGCAGCAGTGCCAGAGCATCGAGAGCCTTGATCTCGAGCTGCAGGGCTCAGCCGTGGGTCTGTTGCGTGGCCGCATCGAGGGGGTGCAGCTGCTGGCCCGCCGCAGCGTCTATCAACACCTGCCGATCGAGCAGGTGCAGTTGCTGAGCGAACCGATCAGTGTTCAGATCCGCAATGTGCTCAAGGGCCAGCCCGTTAGCCTCGAGCAACCGTTTGCGGTGTCTGGCCAGCTCAGCTTCAGCGCCGATGGCCTGTCCAACCTGTTCGGCCACCCCCATTGGCGTGGCATGGCCGAGCAGCTGCAGGAGCAACTCTTTGGCCAGGTGCCCTTGGGACACGTCCGCATCGAGGCTGACCGGCTGGTGTTTGTGCTGCAGCCCAGTGTTGCGCGCGATCAGGTCGAGCTGCAGGTGCTGCCCCGGGCCGCCGCCGGCACGATCGAACTGGCCAGCCCGGCCGGCGACTCCTTGTTCCGCTTTGCCATGGACCCCAACATCACGATCGAGCGCGTCTGGATCGAGGCGGGCATGGTGCAGCTCAAGGGCCAGGCCCGGATCTCACCCTGACGGCAGGGCCGGCAGCACCAGGCTCACCAGGGCGTAGACCACCGCCGGGGCAAACAGAAAGCTGTCGATGCGGTCGAGAATGCCGCCATGGCCGGGGATTACATCGCCGGAATCCTTGAGACCCGCGTCGCGCTTCATCATCGACTCGGTCAGATCCCCCACCAGAGCCATCACGGCGACGACGGCCCCCAGCCCTGCCCCGCAGGCGGCGCCCACCAGGGTGGATTGCAGCTGGCCCTGGGCAGCGATCAGGCTGCCGCCGATCACACCCACCACCATCGAGCAGACCAGTCCCCCGAGGGCCCCTTCGACGGTCTTGCCTGGAGAGATCGGTGACAGGGGCCGTCGCCCCAGACGCCGTCCCACCACGTACGAGCCGATGTCGGTGGCCACCACCATGAAGCAGGCGGTGAGGGTCAGGGCCAGGCCGTAGCCCTCCAGCTCCCGCAGCCGGATCCAATGGCTGGGCAGAAAGCCCAGATAAAAGAGGCCGAAGATCGAGGCGGCGATGTCGGCGATGGTGCCCGTCACCGGTTGCAGCAGCAGCCAGCCGCAGATCACGGCACCCGAGACCGGCAGCACCGCCGCTGCCAGATCCTGGGCGAACCAGCCGCCGCCGGGTCCGCTGCTGGCCGCCATGGTGGCCAGCAACAGCAGTTGCACCGTCACCAGGGTGGTTTTGGTGGCGGGT
>VGQR01000194.1 GCA_016882345.1 Cyanobacteria bacterium K_DeepCast_35m_m2_023 | reverse complement strand
GGCGCTTTATGGCCTGGGGGCCGATGGGGTGAGCGTGGTGCCGCTGGCGCCAGATGCGCCCGCGAGGGTGCAGCGGCGCACGGCCACGCCGATGCCCCACTACGCCATGGGGTTGGTGCCCCACATTGAAACGGTGCACGACCGGCTCACGGTCGAGATCCGCCGCGGCTGCACCCGCGGCTGCCGCTTCTGCCAGCCGGGCATGCTCACCCGCCCGGCCCGCGACGTCGAGCCCGAAGCCGTCATCGGGGCGGTGCAAGAAGGCATGCGCAGCACCGGCTACAGCGACTTTTCGCTGCTGTCGCTGAGCTGCAGCGACTACCTGGCCCTGCCGGCGGTGGGGGTGGAGCTGCGCAACCGCCTGGCCGAACACAACGTCACCCTCACCTTGCCCAGCCAGCGGGTGGACCGTTTTGACGCCAACATCGCCCACGTGATCGGCGGCGCCCGCAAAGGGGGCCTCACCTTTGCGCCCGAAGCGGGCACCCAGCGCCTGCGCGACATCGTCAACAAGGGGCTCACCGATGCAGAGCTGCTGAGCGGTATCCGCATGGCGATGCAGCAGGGCTACCGCAAGGTGAAGCTCTATTTCATGATCGGCCTGCCGGGTGAGACCGATGCCGATGTGCTCGGCGTTGCCGAGACGTGCCGCTCGCTGCAGCAGCAGTGCAGCGACCTGGGGCGGCTGGAGCTGAACATCACCATCTCCAACTTCACCCCCAAGCCGCACACGCCGTTCCAGTGGCACAGCGTCAGCACTGCCGAATTTGGCCGGCGCCAGCAGCTGCTGCGCGGCGCCTTTCGCCAGCTGCGCGGCCTCAAGGTGAATTTCACCGATGTGCGGCTCTCGGCGATCGAAGACTTCATCGGCCGCGGCGACCGCCGCGTCGCCCCGGTGATTGAGGCCGCCTGGCGGGCCGGGGCCGCCATGGATGCCTGGTTTGAATCGGCAGAGCGCAGCCACAACGCCTGGACCGGCGCCATCGAGGCCGCTGGTCTGGGCGGCCGCTACCGGGCCCTCGAAGTGGGGGCCTGGAGCGCCGCCGAGGCGCTGAGCCCAGACGACCTGGACAGCTTCTGCGCTCAGCCGCTGCCTGGGACCACATCGATTCAGGGCTCGACAAGCGCTGGCTGGCCGAAGACCTCAAGAACGCCCTGGCTGCCGCCGTCGTTCCCGATTGCTCGTTTGAGGGCTGCAGCAGCTGCGGGGTCTGCGGCCCTGAGCTGGGCCACAACGTGGTGATCCCGCCGCCGCCCATTCCCCCGGCGCTGCCCCAGCGGCCGCCGGCCAGCACGCGGGTGTGCCGCCTGCGCATCGGCTTTGCCAAAACGGGCTCCCTGGCGCTGATCAGCCACCTCGACACCGTGCGGATGCTTGAGCGGGCCCTGCGGCGTGCGGGGCTGCCGGTGAGCTTCACCGGCGGCTTTCATCCGCTGCCGCGGCTGCAGCTGGCCCTGTCGCTGCCCATGGGGGCCGAGGGTCTGGGCGAGTGGTTGGATCTGGAGTTCACCCAGCCGGTGGATCCCGCTGCGGTGCGGGCGAGTCTGCAGGCTGAGCTCACCGCCGACGTTCAGCTGCTCTCAGCTGTGGAGGTGCCCGTGTTTGGCCCCAGCCTCAGCCAAGAGTTGGCGGCCGCACGCTGGAGTTTTGTGCTGGCTGTTGAAGGGCCGCAACGGGCGCTGCAGTGGCAACAGACCATTGACGACGTGCTGGCCGAGAGCAGCCTGATCTGGCACGACACCGATAAGAAAGGGCGGCCGCGGCAGCGCGAGTGCCGCCCCGATCTGCTGGCCCTGGAGCTGGGTCCCCAAGCACAACAGGTGGCAGCGGCAGATCGGGTTGCCCTGCAGATGGAAGCGACCATCGACCCACAGGGGCGCAGCATCAGGCCGCAGCAGATCCAGCATTGGTTGAGTCAGCGAATCGGATCCCCATTGGCCTTGCAGCAATTGCAGCGCACGGCACTGGTGTTGCGATCGTGCTAGCTTGCAACTAAGTCACTGGGCAGCCAAGTCGACAGCGGATCTTCCTAACGATCCTCACCTGTCGTCTCTCGGGCGAGTTGCAGTTGACTCGACAGCTTTCCCGAAATTCTGATCTCATCTGACTTCCGGGAGGCTGCCCCAGCGGCACTCAGGTCGTTGGCTCAGTCTGATCGGCTTGTGTTGCTTTGGCTCATGCACCGATCAGCAACCAGGCATCCGAACTGGTTCTCACCGTCCGGATCCACCAGCATTTTGATCTGAACCTTTGCCTTTGTTTGCAGAGTTCAGCGTTCGCCGCAGCTCCCTTCCGCCATCGGATTCACGCGAATCCACCCCACTTCCATGCCCCAGCAGATTGTCATCGCCGAGCAACTGCGAATCGCTGCAGTTCTCACCGATGACCGTGTTGATGAACTGATCGTTGCTCAGGGTCGCTATCAAATCGGTGACGTTTACCTGGGCACGGTTGAAAATGTGTTGCCCGGTATTGATGCAGCCTTTGTCAATATCGGTGAAAGTGAAAAAAATGGTTTTATTCATATTGCGGACCTGGGTCCCCTGAGACTCAAAAAGGGTGCCGCGGGCATCACCGAACTGCTCGAGCCTCGCCAAAAGGTTCTGGTGCAGGTGATGAAAGAACCCACGGGCACCAAGGGCCCTCGCCTCACCGGGAATCTGACCCTGCCAGGGCGCTTTCTCGTGCTGCAGCCCCATGGGCAGGGCGTCAACATCTCGCGCCGAATCAATGGTGAGAACGAGCGCAACCGTCTGCGCGCCCTCGGCGTTCTGATCAAGCCCCCCGGGACGGGGTTGCTGATTCGCACCGAAGCCGAAAGCATCAGTGAAGAGCTCCTGATCGATGACCTCGAATCCCTGCTGCGTCAGTGGGAGGCCATTCAGGCGGCGGCCGAAACGGCTCATCCGCCAGTCCTGTTGAACCGCGACGAGGATTTCATCCATCGCATCCTGCGCGACCACTACAGCGCCCAGGTTCAGCGTGTGGTGGTCGACAGCGCTGAGGCCGTTGGTCGCGTGACCTCCTTTCTGGGGGCGGATCCGGCCAGTCCCCAGATCGAACATCACCGCGATGGCAGCGAAATCCTCGAGCATTTCCGGGTCAATGCGGCGATCCGCGATGCGCTCAAACCCCGGGTCGATCTGCCTTCTGGTGGCTACATTATCATTGAGCCGACCGAGGCGCTGACGGTCATTGACGTCAACTCGGGCTCCTTCACCCGCTCGGCCAATGCGCGCGAAACCGTGCTTTGGACCAACTGTGAAGCGGCGGTTGAAATTGCGCGTCAGCTCAAGCTGCGCAACATCGGCGGTGTGGTCATCGTCGATTTCATCGACATGGACTCCCGCCGCGACCAGCTGCAGCTGCTCGAGCATTTCACCCAGGCCGTGCGCCATGACGCAGCCAGGCCCCAGATTGCCCAGCTCACCGAACTCGGGCTGGTCGAGCTGACCCGCAAGCGCCAGGGCCAAAACATCTATGAGCTGTTCGGGCGTGCCTGCCCGAGCTGCGGCGGTTTAGGTCATGTGGCCGTGCTGCCAGGCATGGATACCCTGCAACCCCTGGCGACCACCACCGGGTTGGTGCGTTCTGCCGCCTCGGCTCGGGCTGAGGTGTTCAGCCCTGTCGCCGTGGAAGGGGGCGGCGGCCGCCGTCGTCGTGGTGGCCGCGGTGGCCGCGGCGCGTCCGATGCCATCGACCTGGGCACCGCCGACTGGACTTTGCGGGGTACCGCCGACCTCGAAGTCACCGCGGTTGCAACGACCCCGGCCGCGACCGAGGCGGCCCCTGGCAGCCGCCGGCCCGAGCTCGATGTTGTGGCCGTCCCGATGGATGAGAGTCAGGAACTCGTGTTCGGCTGGATGGGGCTCAGCCCGGCCCTGCTGCTGGATCCCCAGCCCTCGAGCACCGACAACCTGATGGTGCGCGTGGTGCGTCCTGGTGATGACGCCGAAGCCGTCATCGACGAGGCGCGCCAACAACTGGCCGCCAACAGTGGCCGCCGCCGCCGCCGGGGTCGTGGCGGCGGCGATGCGCCGGCCGCGGATGGTTCGCCAACCGAAGCGGATGGAGCGGTTGGCTCGCTACGCGAAAGCCTGATCACTGTGGCGATCACGCCGTTGCCGGTCGATCTGCCCGATGAACCCCTGATCACCGTGTCGGTGCCCAGCCGTGCTTCGACCGCTGCCCAGGCCGTTCAGCAGGCTGAGGCCAATGGGGCCCCTGATCCTGATGCCGAGTCTGTTCCGCAGACGGCTGACCACGACGAGGCCGAGGCCGATGCCGACGCGCCCCGCCGCCGTCGTCGCCGCTCGTCGGCCAGCGTCTGAGGCCTGGGGGCTGTGAGCCAGCAGTCCCCCCTGAATTGGTGGCGTGCCAGTGCCGATGAGCCGTTTGGCGGCCGTGACCCTGGCCTCTGTGTGGGGGTCGACGAGGTGGGCCGCGGCTGTCTCTACGGTCCGGTCTTTGCGGCAGCCGTCCAGCTCCCCGCCGCAGCGTTGCCCCCCTTGTCCGCGGCAGGATTGACCGACAGCAAACGGCTCACCGCTCGGCGTCGTGCCGCGCTCGTGCCTGCGATCGAGCACTGGGCCACAGCACTGGCCCTGGGCCAGGCGTCGGCGGCTGAGATCGATCGCTTGGGCATTCGCCGCGCCACAGAACTGGCGATGCTGCGTGCACTGCAGCGGCGCCCTTGGCAGCCCAGCCTAGTGATCGTCGATGGCAATCTGCCGCTGCGCCTC
>VGQR01000193.1 GCA_016882345.1 Cyanobacteria bacterium K_DeepCast_35m_m2_023 | reverse complement strand
GGTCGACGGCCGCGTCCACGAACCGGCCGAAGTTGTCGATGGTGTAAGGCAGGTCGTAGGCCCGCAGATGGGTTTCCGAATTGGCCGAGTAGCTGGCCCGGAAACTGCGGTAGGCCGCACCCTGCAGCAAGCGGAACAGGCCGATCTGCATCTGCAGTGGCGAGGTGCCGCCCACTTCAGTGGCAGTGGCCGGCGGCATCGCTGCCGGCGCTGGGGCGGCCTCCCGGGGGCTGTCCGCCTCGGGGTTGCTGGTGCGATGGGCCAGATGGGTGGCGTGGTAGCTGCGCGGGTGGCGGCTGAAATGCTCGGGCAGGAAGGCCTGAAAGTCGTCCCGGGTGATGAGTCCGCCGCCATCGCGATCCATGGCGATGGCAATGGCTTCGGCTTCGCTGTCCGTCAGGTCGAAGATCGTCAGCAGCCGTTTCAGCACGGCAACGCTGACGCCGTCCGGGCAGGCGCGGGCCAGCACGCCGTAGGCCTCTTCGCAGCGCAGGGTCTGGGAGCCCGCCAGCACGGTGAGCAGCAACCGGCCCAGGCCGGGCGACGGCTCAGCTGGAATCGCCAGGGCGTGCAGCAACGGGGTGATTTCGGCCTCGGCGATGGCGAGATCGGCGTCCTGCAACACCGCGGCCAACCGCTGGGCCAGCGCCTGCTGGTCGGTGCTCCCAGCCTGGTTTTGGACGGCTGTCCAGAGGGTGATCAGTTGTTCCCGTTCCTGCAGCTGCTGCATGGTTCCAGTGCCATGATCCGACGTTACCGACGATTCGCGGCATCTGCTCTGCACTTTATAGGCTGAAGGCCCTTGTTTGGTCTGGCCATGGGCGCCTCAGCATCCGCGCTACCGAATTCCGAGGAACTGGCTCGCTATCTGGAGCAGCGTGGCGAGTTGAGCAAGCCCTGGATGCTGCAGATGCTGCGCCTCACCAAGCTCAAGGACGCCAAGGATCACATGGATCCCAGCTAGTACATGGCCCGCCTGGCCGAAGCCCACGCCGACCTGATGCGCCTGGGCGAGTTCTGGAAGGGCCGCGAGCAGGAGGTGTTCAGCGGCCGCTACACGCCGCCCACCCTGATCGAGCCCTTGCCCGGTTCGGCCGACGACCGCTGAGGTTCTGGCTTCGCCGACCGCGCCCTGTGCCGATGACGCCCGACGTTGACGCCGCCAACCAGACCGCCATCTATCCGATGGCGCCGCTGATTCGCTTCACCCTGATCAGCCTCTACCTGGCGTTGGTGCTTCCCCTGCCGGCCCTGGCCCCGTCCGCGCTGGTTGGCCCGCTGCTGGTGGCCCTGGTTGCTGGTTGGCTGCTGGTGTGGGCTCTCACCAGCGAGCAGGTGCAGCTCGATGCTGCCGGCATTGCGGTGGGCTACCCAGCCTGGTGCCGTTGGCTGCTGCGCCGTGGCTGGAGCCTGCGCTACGACCAGATCAGCGGCCTGACGCCGGTGGCAACCAGCCAGGGGGGCCGGGTCTTTTATGTGCGTCAGCATGGCGGCGGCGCCTATCTGCTGCCTCAGCGCATCGCCCGTTTCGAGCAGTTTCTGCAGCGCTTGGGGCCGGCAGCGGCGCTCGAGTTGGCCTCGGTGGGGCGTCTGACACCGCCGTGGACCTACCAGCTGCTGGCCGCCCTCAGCGGCTTGATGCTGGCGGGCGAACTGGCCTGGCTGCTGGTCAGCGCGGCCTCAGCCTCACCGTCTCCAGGGTGAGGATGCGGCTGCTGCCGCTGGGGCAATAGCCCTTGCGCTCCACGGTGATCAACCCATCGGGGCAGCCATCGAGAGCGCTGGATGCGGTGTTGCGGTCGCCCAGGCAGTAGCGCTTTTCTTCGATCCGGCTGAAATTGCGGCTGCGGGTGACGCGCGCGACCGCAACCTCGAGGGTGGCGCTGCCCTGGCCCAGTTCGGTGTCGCTGCTGCGGTTGCGCACCACGTAGCTGAAGCGGTTGGCCCCCTCGATCAGCGTCAGGGCGCTGCCGCGGTGACCACTGCCCAGGGCCATGGTGAAGGGCTCGGCGCTGCTGCGGCGCTCGTCGTATTCGCGGTCGGTGTACCCCCCGGTGGCGGTGTTGCGGATCACAATCCGCTGGTACGGGGCCGGTGCAATCGGCGTCAGAAACGACACGCCTTTGATATCGTCCTGGCCGTCGCCGGGGCAGTCGCCCACATAGGTGACCAAGGTGGCCGTGGCCTGTTGCAGCGGCTGGCCGTTGAGCAGAAACTGCCCCTGGCTGCTGGCCGGGTCTGGGCTGATCGCCTGGGCCAGGGCAAAGGCGAGCAGCGCAGCAGCCATCTCAACCGCTCGAATCTGGCGTCACGGTAAGGGCATCACCATGGGGTTGCCAGGGCTGATGGCCGTGCTCTCCTGCTCGGACGGCAGGGTTTCGAGGCTGAAGCGGTAACCCTGCTGACGCATCGTTTCGATGCCGCCGCCCTCGCCCAGTCCTGCCTGTTCGAGCTTGCGGCGCAGGGTCAGCACCTGGGTGTCGACACTGCGCGGGCCGCCGCTGAACGGGGGCCAGGCCATGCGCAGCAACTCCTGGCGGCTGCGCACCACTCCGGGGGGCATCAACAGGGCACAGAGCAGGGCAAATTCACGCGGGCTCAGCTCGACCGGCTGGTCGCGCAGGGTCACCTGGCGCAGCAGCACGTGCACCTCAAGCGGACCGACACAGACCCGCTCTTGCAGTCCGGTGCCGCTGCGGCGCAGCAGGGTGCGGCATCGGGCGGCCAGCTCCTCCAGGCCAAAGGGTTTGCGCAGCACGTCGTCGGCGCCGGCATCCAGCAGGGCGACCACCGGCTCCGAGCCCGCGCGGGCGGTGAGCACCATCACCGGGGTGCGCAACTGGGCGGCGAGCCGCAGGGCCGACGTTTCTTCGAGCAGTTCAGCGGCCACCAGCAGGTCGGGCGACTGCTCCTGGCAGATGTCGATGGCTTCGCGGGCACTGCCGACAGCGGCGGCCAGGTGTCCGTCCTGCCGCAGCCGCTGGGCCAGCACGGTGCGCAGCGTGGCATGGGGGTCAACCACCAACACCCGCTTGGGTTGGTTGACCGGGGCAGTCGGACTGGCAGTGGAGAGATCCATGGGAAGAACCGCAGATCCCGGAAGTGCCACTCCAACTTAACGGGCTTGTTTCGTTAATCCCGGTATCAGGCGATGCCTTTCGATCTGGCACGTGCCTGGCCCACCCAGGCGAGGGATCCCCATCGGCGACGCGATCGACCACAATGGGCGCAGGGTTTGACCCTTGGCATGACCGCACTGCAGCATCCTGACGCGATCCGACACTTCCAATCGCTGTGCGATGCCTGCCAGGGCCTGGCTGATCGCTATCACGGACCGGGCGAATTGCGTCTCTATGCCGATGGCTACCTGCATGCCCTGCGCAAGACCGCCTTGCTGGACCCCCTGTCCCAGCGCCGCCTGGAAGAGCTGATCGACCGCTGGATCATGGATCCATCCAGTTTTGTCGGACCCGGCGGCGACGTCAGCACCCTGTTTGAGACCGGGCGCAATTGAGTTGATCATCGCCACCCCTGAACCCGAGTCCGATTTGATGGATCTCGGGCGGGATCACTCTCGAGACTCTCGAGCAGGTCAGCCCATTGGCAGGACAGACCATTGGATCGAGTTGGATCGAGCCATTGCTGCTGGTGTCGCAGCGACTGGGCCAGCAGTCAGCTGGCCAGGGCCACTTCCAGCTTTTCGCGCAGCTCGCCCGAGTTGTACATCTCGATCAGGATGTCGCTACCGCCAAGAAATTCACCCTTGACATACACCTGGGGGATGGTCGGCCAATCTGAAAAGTCTTTGATGCCTTGACGGATCTCCATGTCGGCGAGCACATCAAAGGTCTCAAAGGGAACGCCAAGCGAATGCAGAATCTGCACGACGTTGTTGGAGAAACCGCACTGGGGCATCAGCTTGTTGCCCTTCATGAACACGAAGATCGGGCTGCTGGCGATCAGGGTTTCGATGCGTTGTTTGACGGAAGCGTCCATGGTGGGTCAGGCGGGTGTGGAGGTCTGCAGGGCCAGGGCGTGAATCGCTTCGGAAGCGAGTTCGTCCTTGAGGGCGCGATAGATCATCTGGTGCTGCTGCACCCGGCTTTGGCCCGCAAAGGCGACCGAGCAGACCTTCACCTGCAGATGATCACCCCCGCCCGTGAGGTCTTCGACATCGACGGCGGCATCGGGAAGCGCTTTTTGAATCGCTTCTCGCACCTGTTCCGGTTGAACCATGGACGAGGAACGGATGGGTGGAATGTAAGGGACAGGGGCTGGGACGTGCTGGCCTGGACTCAGCTGCCACCGCCGGCCGCGGGGGCGTTGTACGGCGTGGTGGCAAAGCCCAGTTCGACGAGCTGCTGGTACGCCTTGCGGCCATCCTCGTTGGCGGGGGTCATCACCTTGACCACTTCGACGAGCAGCGGCACCGCAACCTCGGGTTGGTTCTGACGCCGAAACACAGCGGCCAGGCGCAAGTTGGTGCGGGCCATGGTCTCGAGGGCCTCACGCCCCTTGCTGTCCATCTCGCGGGGGATGCGCGCATCAAGACCGCGGAACGAGCCGCTCAGGTCGCGATAAAAGCCCAACAAGCGGCGGCAGGCATCGCGCGCCTGGTCGTAGAGGCGGCGGGCTTCGTTGAGGTTGCCGCTGGCGGCAGCCGCATCTCCCCGGGTCAGCAGGGTGTTGACGGCGGCGAGATTGAAGGGGCTGCCGGCCCCCTCAAGCGCTTTGGTCGGTTCGCCCTGGGCCAGTGCAGACGGTGCCAGAGCCA